>JAFURI010000043.1 GCA_017471885.1 Clostridia bacterium
GGCCAGCGCGGAGGAGTCCAGCGTCATACCGCCGCCCCTGCGCCATTCCGTGGCCTCCAGCTTTGTCAGCACCGCCTCGCCCTCGTGCAGACGCGCACGGTAGTCGTTGAAGGGCACGTAGTCCAGGCCGGTGGCGTGGGAGGGCAGGTTGGCTCCTGCGGGGGCGCGCAGCAGCGTCAGGGGTGATTCCGCCTGTGCGGTCAGCAGCTTCAGGCTCCCCAATACGCCGCTGATTTCCTGATTCACCGCATCCAGCTGTGCGGTCAGGGTTTGCTGCATCCTTTTGCCGGACTGGAGAGCGGACTGCACCTTGCGGTCAAAGTCGCTGACGTCCAGCGTCAGGGATGCGGAAAGGTCGAGTTCGTTCATGCTGCCTCCTTTCTGATGGATCAGCTAAGCATGCGCAGCACCCGCCTCCGGATTTCATCCGCAGTTTCGTGGTTCCCGGGCGCGGTTTCGTCGAGCCGGCGGCAGAAGGTGGAATAGTATTCGCGCTCCGTGCCGGTGAGGACTGCAAGCAGGGCGGAGAGGGTGTTGCGGTGAAAGCGGGTTTTGATTTCCTCCCGGGCAAGGCTGGCCAGAAGGCTGGTCAGCAGGGGAAGATTCGGGGGACGATAGCGCAGCAGGGCACGGGTTACTTCATCGCACCCAAAGCTGCGCAGAAGGAAAAAAAACGCAGCACCGCTCCGTCGAACGCGCTGGAAAAGGCCTCCAGCACCTCGCCCAGCGGCAGTGACTCCGGCTCGCTGCATCCGGTGACCGCCCCGGCGATAGCCATGACGGCGGGAAGATGCTTTTCCACCATCAGGGGCAGCACGGCACGTGTCAGTCCGAGGGCGGGGCCTTCCGTGAGCGGGGCAGGAAAGTCAGGGTCGGTCAGGATCTCCTGCATGGGCGGCAGAATGTCCAGCATCAGCTTCAGGCCCATTTCGGACGGCATATCGCACAGGCGCATGGTCACACCTCCTGCGCAGAGACGCCGCTGATGAAAATCACCCGGCAGGGCGCTGCGTCCTGATTCTGCGGATCGCTCATGTGGGCCTGAAATTCCACAGGCAGGGTACCTTCGCCCTTATCGGTGAAGGTGAAGGCCGCGCCGGAGACGTTCAGGGCGTTGTCCAGTTCAATCAGCACAAAGCCGGCGGAGGTGTCGCCCGCCCAGCACAGGCGGGGAATATAGTCCTCCCCGCAGATGGAGAAGCGGGGGACGACGGTGGTTCGCGCGCCGTCAGTGGTCACGTCTGCCGCGCCGAAGACCCTCTGGAAGCTGGCAGGCGTGGTCTCCAGCAGCGTGGCAGAGAGCTTCACCGTCCAGCCGTCGTTGATCATGCCGCCTGCGCAGGCGATGCGCGCGCCGTCGGCCTCGATGCTGCGAAGACTGGGCGTGCACTGGAAGATTCCGCCGCCCCGGGTTGCGCCAAGGCAGACGCTTTCGTCCGAGATAGCGGCGCGGAGGGCGGCCTTCATGGCCTGCGCGTCGGCGATTCCGCTGTGGTCGAAGCCCGCAAGGAACACGCCCGCGTTCAGCTGCAGCTTATCATAGGTTTTTCCGGTCAGGCCTGTAATCAAAAGCAACACTCCTTTACAGATCGTAGAGCTTCACGGTGAGGCGGATGCGCGCCCCCAGCGTGCGGGGCTCGGTGGCGTCGGTGACAAGGCTGATGAACTCGCCGGAAGCGCGGTAGCACACGGCCATGCCGCCGTCAAAACGGAGACGGACGCCCTCCTCAGGGATCAGCAGGCGGATGCGTTCGCAGATATCCGCACGGTCGCTTCTGGCACGGGAGCCGAGGAACCATGCGCTGACGATGACAGGAGCTGTGCCGCCGAAGGCCGCAGCGCCCACCTGACAGGTGATATAAGGAAAGCGGGTGTTGCCCGGAATCTGCCCTGCGGGATACACGGGAATATCAAGGGCGGAAAGGAGTCCGGTCAGCGCCTGATGGAAGCCGGTCATGCTCACAGCGGGGTCACCAGCCTTTCCACGGGAACCTGCGAGAAGGCCAGGGCGGAGAAATCAGGGGAGCGCATGTCGCTGGAACGGCCCAGCACGCGGTAGCACACGCCGTCCGCAACCCGGCGAACCATATCGTCCAGCTGCAGGGTCACGCCCCACTCGTGCACCAGCGCAAGGGTGAGCGGATCAGCTGCCGCGCCGCCGATTTCACCCCTGCGGGCCGTCATGTGGGTGACTCCGCCCTGAAAGGCCATGGATTCCTCCCATCGGCAGTCAGAGCCGCCCAGACCGTCGTCCTCGCGGATGCACTCCAGCAGGATGAAATCCTCCAGATAGTCCTGAAGCATCAGATCCTCACCTCCGAGAACATCTGCCTGTAGGGGCGCAGGGCAGATGCGAACACGTCCTGCCAGGCAAGGGGGCCGCCGGACGGGGAGAGCATGGTGCGGCTGTACGCGCCGAAGGATTCGCTGTGAAGGCCGGGATCAGGCTGGCGGGCGCCCCAGTCGATGATCTGGATGCACAGCTTCAGGAAATCTGCGGGGGGCTGGAGCAGCCATACCCGGCCATGCCAGCTTTCGTCCAGCATGCCGGGGAGGATAAAGTCCTCGGTCAGCACATGAACGCCGTCCTGCATGGAGCCCTCCAGCGCCACGAATTCACTGCCCTCCAGCCCGTGGGCGGGAGATAGTACGCCGCCGCTGACGTTCCAGAAGCCATCCATGACGGCCACGGGGAAGCAGTTGCGGATCTCCCGCATGATATCGGGAATGGTGATGGTCATTGTCATATCCTTTCTATAAGAAATCAGCAGGGGCATTATCCGCCGACGCGGGCACCGCAGCCGCAGGCTCCGCGTCGCGACGGGGGCATCGCCCCATTTCCTCGCTGCCGTGACCCGAGGCAGGTTCTGCGTCGCGGCGCGACTGTATTCGCGCCGGGACCCCTTCAAGGGAACGAACAAGCACGAACCCGGCCCCGGCGGATGCAATCCGCTGGGAAACGGGAGTCCAGAGGGGCAAGCGCCCC
>JAFURI010000044.1 GCA_017471885.1 Clostridia bacterium
GGGAAGGTCATCTTGCTGCCGCAGCTGTCGCATACGCCCCAGGTCCGGTCGGCGCTCAGCTCGATATCGCCGCCGCACATCTTGCACTTGATAATCGTCATATGCATATCTCCTTGATCAGAAGTATTTTACGCTTTCACGAACGAAGCGACGCTCTCCACCCCGCTGGTCCAGCAGAACATATCCACCGGCTGAACCCTTTCCAGATGATATCCAGCCTGCTCCAGCAGCGCGGCGTCGCGGGCCTGAGTAGCCACGTTGCAGCTGACGTATACAATCCGCCGCGGCCCTGCCTTGGCCATGGCGTCGATTACCGCGCTCTCCAGACCCTTGCGGGGCGGATCCACCACGATTACGTCCGGACGCAAACCTTCGTCCACCAGACGTGGCAGCACATCCTCCGCCGCGCCCACGCGGAAATCAGCATTGCCGACGCCGTTGCGCTCCACATTTTTTCTGGCGTTGTCGATGGCCTGGGGAACAATCTCAATGCCCAGCGCCCTGCGGCAGTGCTGCGCCATCATCAGGGTGATGGTGCCCGCTCCGCAGTACACGTCGCACAGCGCGTCGTCTTCCTTCAGCTGAGCAAATTCCAGCGCGGTGCTGTACAGCTTTTCCGTCTGCCGGGGATTCACCTGAAAGAATGCCGCCGGGGACAGCTCGAACCTCAAGCCGCACAGCACGTCCTCCAGCATATCCGGCCCGGCAATGGTGCGGAATTTCCGGCCAAGGATCACGTTTGTCCTGTCGCGGTTTTCGTTGAAGATCACGCTGACCGCGCCGTGCTGCAGGAGGCGGCGGGCCAGTTCATCCTCATGAGGGAGCTTTGTGCCGTTGACCGCTACCGTCACCATGGCCTGACCCTTGCGGTTCACGCGGATCACCAGATGACGCACCAATCCCCTGTGCTCCTCCTCCCGGTAGGGAGCTACGCGGAAGTCCTTCATCCAGCCAAGGAACACTCTGGTCAGCGTATTGGCGGGCTCCATGGCGTTGAGGCAGGAATCGATGGGGATCAGCGAATGGCTGCGGGGTGCGAAGAAGCCCGCCTGCGGATTTTCCGCCGTACCGCCGATGGGCAGCGCCGTCTTGTTGCGGTAATGGGACGGATCCTCCATGCCGATCACAGGCAGCACCTGCGCGTCAATATGCCCGATGCGCTTGAAGCAATCCACCACCTGCTGCCGCTTCTGCTCCAGCGTGGTCTGGTAGCTCATGTGACGGCAGCTGCAGCCTCCGCAGCGGGGATAGACAGGACAGTCATTCTCCCTGCGCTCAGGAGATATCTGACGGATTTCACTCTCCATCCGGCCGAAGGCGAAGCGGGGCTGCACCTTCACAATGCGCACGTCGCACTCCTCGCCGGGCAGCATGCCGGGTACAAAAACCGCCATGCCCTCATGACGGCATACGCCTTCCATATCCGCGCCCAGCGCATCGGCGGTAAGGGGATATATATCGTTCTTTTTCATTTTGAATCCCTCCATATCAGATTCATTGTAGCAGGAAACAAATCTGCATGCAAGAGGAGGATAACGTCATCCAACGCCCCCTTCAGTTGCGGATTCCTTCATTATATGGTATAATAAAGGGTACGGCTGATGAAGACGTCAGCCGCATGGAGGAACCCTATGAGACTAAAGAAACTTGAGCTATACGGCTTCAAGTCGTTTGCGCCAAGGACGGAGATCATCTTCGGCGAGGGGATCACGGGCATCGTGGGCCCCAACGGCTCGGGCAAGAGCAATATCGGCGACGCCGTGCGCTGGGTGCTGGGCGAGCAGTCCGCCAAGACGCTGCGCGGCTCCAGCATGTCCGACGTCATCTTCAACGGCACGCAGAAGCGCAAGCCCCTGTCCTACTGCGAGGTCAGCCTCGTGTTCGACAACGAAGATCACGCCCTGCCTATGGACTACGCCGAGGTGATGGTCACCCGCCGCGTATATCGCAACGGCGAAAGCGAATATTATCTCAACCGCGCATCCTGCCGCCTGAAGGATATCATTGATCTGTTCCGTGATACCGGCATCGGCAAGGAAGGCTATTCCATCATCGGCCAGGGCCGCATTGATGAAATTCTGTCCCGCCGCAGCGAGGATCGCCGCCAGGTGTTTGAGGAAGCCGCCGGCATCGTCAAGTTCAAGGCACGCAAGGAAGAGGCGGACAAGAAGCTCCAGCGCACGCTGGAAAACGCCGCCCGCGTGGATGATATTCTGGAGGAACTGAACCGTCAGCTGCGGCCGCTGGAGGAGCAGGCGAAGAACGCCCGCATCTACATCGAGCTTTCGGCTGAACTGAAAATTCTCGACCTGAACCTGTTCCTCGTCCGCTCCGACCGCGCGCGGGAGCGTCTGGCCGAATTGGATACCGAGCTGATGAACCTGCGCGCCGTGCTGGATTCCACCTCCCTTGCCCTGCAGGACAAGACCCGCCAGCGGGATGATCAGCAATCGGATATTGAGCAGCTGGAAGAAAAAATCACCGGCGCACGCAACGGCCTGCTGGCCTGTGCAGAAGCCGTTCATGAAGCACAGAATGCCCTTGCCGCGCTGGAAAGCCGCAAGGAAGTGCGTCAGGAGAACCGCACCCGCGTACTGGAGGAGCAGCAGGATGCAGCGCAGAGGCTCGCCGAGCTGGAAAGCATGTTCAGCCGCGCCATCTCCGAGCAAGAGGCTCAGGAGGATCTGCTTGCATCCGCCGAAGCCGCGCTGAACAAGGCCCGCCGTGACGCAGATGCAGCCGCACAGGAGGAATCCGACGCGGACGAGGCGCTGGAGACTCACAAGTCCGCCATCATGAACGCCATGAACCGACTCTCCGCCGTGCGCAATGATCAGACCCGTCTGAAGACCATGCGCGCGCAGATGGAGGAGCGGCTGACCGATCTGGCTGCCTCCGCCGACAAGCTGCGTGAAACCGAGGAGCAGCTTATCGCCGCCTTTGAGGACGCAAGGCTTCGCCTGGAAGAGGAAAAGCAGCGGCAGAGCGATCTGTCCGACGCATACCGCGAGAAAACCGACGCGCTGAATCAGCGTGACGCGGAGCTGATCGCCATCCGCGCAGAAGCCGAAGAGCTCTCTGCAGAGCTTCAGGCCGCGCAGAGCCGTCAGAAGCTGCTGATGGAAATGACCCGCGACATGGAGGGCTACAATCATGCCGTGCGCAAGGCTGTGCAGTATGCCCGTGACAAGGGCATGCGCGGCGTTCGCGGCGTGCTGGCCCGGCTGATCACCGTACCCCGCGAATATGAAACCGCCATCGATATGGCGCTGGGCGCAGCGCAGCAGAATATCGTCACCGACGACGAGCACACCGCCAAGGAGCTGATCAATCATCTCCGGCAGAACAAGCTTGGCCGCGCCACCTTCCTGCCCATGACCACCGTAAAGTCCAAGCTGCTCAACGACCGGGAGCGTCAGGCGCTAAAGCTTCCAGGCTGCATTGGCGTAGCCTCCGAGCTGATTGACTGCGCACCGGAATATCGGGGCATTGTGGAAAATCTGCTGGGACGCACGGTGATCGCCGAGAATCTTGACAAGGGTATACCGATCATGCGGGCGGGCAATCATGCCTTCCGTCTGGTTACGCTGGAGGGCGACGTGATGCACTCCGGCGGCTCCATGACCGGCGGTTCCTCCGCATCCCGGGGCGCCGGCTTCCTTGGCCGCGAACGCGAGCTGAAGGAGCTGACCGAGTCGCTGAAGGCGGGTAAGATCCGTCTGGACGCCTTCCGTCAGCAGCTGGCAGAAAAGCAATCCGAGAAGAACAGCCTGAAGCAGCAGTGCGGCGATGCGCTGAACGAGCTGCATCAGCAGGAAATTGCCGTAGCCCGCGAGACTGCCCGGCAGGAATCCGCAGGGGATGATCTCATGTCCCACCGCGAACGCATGGAGCAGACCGAGCTGGCCCAGATTCAATTGACCGAATCCATGGAGCAGATCGACACGCAGCTGACGGAAATCAGCCAGATGAGCGGCGACGCGCAGATGGATCAGTCCGCCATGGAGAAGCGCACCACCGAGCTGCAGGAGGCTCTCTATGCCGCCCGCAGCCGCGCCGCCGAGGCCTCCGACCGGGTCATGAACCGCACGCTGCAACTGTCCGATCTGCGGCATCAGCTGGACGTGATGCAGCGTGACCATGAGCGGTATCAGTTGGATCGGAATCAGCTGCTGCGTGAGCAGGACCGCCGCGCTTCGCTCCTTAAGGAGATGGCGGATCTGGATAATCAGGACGCCGCCGATATTGCGCATACCACTGCGCTGCGTGAAACGCGCCTCCTGGAGCAGAAGCGGCAGGAGATGGTGATCACCTCTCTGGAGACCCGCCGCAACGAATCCCAGTCCCGCCTCAAGAATGTGCTCACGGACATGGAAAACCTGCATCAGGCCATGAACCGCGATACGGACCGCGTCCACCGTACTGAGATGGTACGGGCCAAGGTGGAAGGCGATCTGCGTACGCTGCAGAACCGCATCTGGGATACTTACGAGGTCACCTATGCCGGAGCAGAGGAGTTCCGGCAGGAGGAAGGCTTTGTGGAAGTGGATGCTGACCGCCGTGCCGCACAGCTGATGAGCCAGATCCGCGCGCTGGGCAGCGTAAACGTGAACGCCGTGGAGGAATACGCCAACACGAAGGAGCGTTTTGACGAACTGACCCGCCAGCAGGAGGATCTGCGTCAGGCAGAAAACGACCTGCGGGAGCTGATCGAGCGTCTGCTGGATCAGATGCGCACCACCTTTGTGGACAACTTCTCCAAGCTGCAGGGTTATTTCTCCGAAACCTTCACGCGCCTGTTCGGCGGCGGTCATGCGGAGCTGAAGCTGATGGATCCCGAGGATCCCCTGAACTGCGGTATTGAAGTCAACGCCCAGCCTCCCGGAAAGAAGCTGCAGCTGCTGTCGCTGCTCTCCGGTGGCGAACGCGCGCTGACTGCCATTGCGATTCTCTTCGCCATGCTCAAGCTGAAGCCCACGCCCTTCTGCATTCTGGACGAGATTGAGGCTGCGCTGGATGACGCCAACATCGGCTATTACGCCGATTATCTGAAGGAGTACAGTAAGGGCACGCAGTTTATCGTCATCACTCACCGCAAGGGCACCATGGAACGCTGCAACTCTCTCTTCGGCGTTGCCATGGAGGAGCAGGGCGTCAGCAAAATGGTAAGCGTGAGTCTTCAGGATTACAAGGAGTGAGGCAGGGCAGGGGCGCTGCCAGAGAGCGCTGCTCTCTGGACTCTCGCTTAAGGGTCTTCGACCCTTAATAATCCCGTTTCCGGCGGCAAAGCCGCCGGGCTGTGCCGATACATGCCGCTCCCCTTGCAGGGGTCACGGCGGAGTCTTCGACTCTTTTCTTTACGGCTGCGCCGCGACCCCAGCAAGCCGACGCATCTGTCATGCGTCGGCGCTTTCGACCAACTTGGAGTCGAAAAGGGACGAAGTCCCCGGAGAAAAGAGGCGAAGCCTCTGTTGAAAAAAAGTGAATTTTTCATTGTATTCATGACCGGCAACCCCTTGTCGTATAAGGGGTTGCAATTATCCACAAGCCTTCATCCACAGGCTGTTCATTCCGTGTATAACTCCCAAAATCCCGATAATCGGCCCCATCGTTTTTCTCGATAAATTCGTTTTTAGCTAATGGCTAAAAGCAGGAATGTTCCTCCCATCCATTGAATATAATGTGGGAAGAGGATTTATCCACTTTTTGTACCCATCAGGTACACTGCAAATCCACTTTTGGGAAGTCCTTCAAAGCCTTGAAAAATAAGGGCTGGAGGCACTTTTCCACAGCATCCACACCCCCTACTGCTGCTACTAAAATATATAATATATACCTATCTACTGTCAGAGAGGATGATCCCATGCAATTTACCATGAACGCCCAGGATCTGCTGGACGGCCTGAATACCGTAACCCGCGCGCTGGCTGCGCGTCCTGCCAAGCAAATTCTTGAGGGCGTGCTGGTGGAAGCCTCTGACGAGGGTATCAACCTGACCTGCTCCGACGGCAGCCTGACCATCGAAAGCGTACTTACCGGCGACGTGAAGGAGCCCGGCCGCGTGGTGCTGCCCGGCAAGCTCTTTACTGAACTGGTGCGCAAGCTGCCCGGCGGCAGCGTGACAATCAAGGTGAATGAGAATCATTCCGCATCCATCCGCTGCATGTCCTCCAAGTCCAACCTGGCGGGCATGAACGCCATGGAATATCCTGAAATGGCTGAAGTGGAAAGCGGCGTGACCGTCAAGATCCCCCAGAATAAGCTGAAGGAAATGATCTCCCGCGTGGTGTTCTCCATCGCCACAGACGAGAGCCGTCAGATCCTGACCGGCTGTCTGCTGGAGATCACTCGCGACGAGGCCCGCCTTGTGGCCCTGGATGGCTTCCGTCTGGCCATGCAGAAGGTGTTCCAGCCCTTTGATCTGCCTGCCGGTCAGGAGACTCTCAAGTCTGTCATTCCCGGCCGCGTGCTGAACGAGCTGAGCAAGATTCTGCTGGAAGAGGAAGAATTCTGCACCATGCTGATGGGCAAGACCCGCATGCAGGCGACCTTCGGCAATACTCGACTGTCTACGGTACTGCTGGCCGGCGACTACATTGATTACAGGAAGATTCTGCCTCCTGCCTTCAAGACCCAGGCCCGCGCCGAGCGTACTGCCGTGCAGAACGCCATCGACCGTGCCAGCCTGATGGCCCGCGAAGGCAAGAATAACCTGATCCGTATGCGCTTCAATGACGGTACGCTGACCATCACCTCCAATGCGGAGCTGGGCGACGTGCTGGAAGAGATGGAAGCCACGCTGGCGGGTGATCCCATTGAGATTGCCTTCAACGCGAAGTACATCACCGATGTGATCCGCAACATCAGCGATGACGAGCTTTGCATGAAGTTCAACAGCAACGTCAGCCCCTGCGTGGTGTGTCCCAAGGAAGGCGACGGCTATCTGTATCTGATCCTGCCTGTGCGCGTGTTCAACTAAAAAAGGGGGCGTAGCCCCCCTTTTTTAGAATAGTGGAAAAAAGTCTCCCCTGTGCAAGGTGGGGCCTTCGCCCCTTTTATCCGGGGGCTTCGCCCCATTTTTCCGCCCGTCTTGATCGACGTTTGAGGGGCACGCCGCGTCCCATCTTGCTTGACGGTTGAGGGGCACTACGTGCCCCACCCTGACCGACGCATAAATGGTTGGGTACACAAAGCAGAAAAGCCGCAGGCTCCGCGTCGCGGCGGGGGCAGCGCCCCTTTTCGACGCTGCCGCGATACCTGCCGCACGCCCGCGTCGCGGCGCAGCCGTAAAGAAAAGAGTCGAAGACTCCGCCGTGACCCCTGCAAGGGAGCGGCCTGTCACCGGCACAGCCCGGCGGCTACGCCGCCGGA
>JAFURI010000045.1 GCA_017471885.1 Clostridia bacterium
CCCCTTTTCGACGCTGCCGCGATACCTGCCGCACGCCCGCGTCGCGGCGCAGCCGTAAAGAAAAGAGTCGAAGACTCCGCCGTGACCCCTGCAAGGGGAGCGGCCTGTATCGGCACAGCCCGGCGGCTTTGCCGCCGGAAATGGGATTCTTAAGGGTCGAAGACCCTTAAGCAGGGGTGTCGGGGACAGAGTCCCCGACCGGGGTGCAGGGGCAGCGCCCCTGCCATCACCGCTCCTTCAGCAGAATATGCCGCAGATGACCGGCGTACTTGACCTTGGTTAGCATGATCTGATAGCCGCACTTCTGCACGCTGTGAAGGCTGGCGGGGTTGTGAGGCGATACGGAGCAGAGCAGATGCACATAGTCCGTGCCCGCCAGCTGCTCCTCGGCAAAGATCAGCATCCGCTGCTCCAGCCGATGTCCGCGATGCTCCGGCGCAACAGCTCCGATATCCATCAGGCAGACCCGGTGCAGCTCCTGCTCCGGATAATCCAGATCGTGGCCCAGATTGTCCTCGTCCAGCCCCGGATAGCAGCAGGCCAGCACGCCCGCCAGTCCGCCGTCCGCCGCACGGGCTGTGACGCAGAAGCCGCGCGCTCCCAGATAGGTGGCAAACCACTCCTTTGTCAGATTCTCCACGGCGAAAACGTCCTTGTCCTCCAGCAGCTCCCATGCGCGGCGAACCAGCGCGTAGGTTTCATCCAGCTCTGCAGGCGCGGCAAGGCCCAGCGTGTATTGATCAGCCATGATCATCCCTCCGTATCATCAATCAAGGATAGTATTGGACGCGGATGCGAAAAATCCTTTTCAGTAAAGAGCTGTCCGCCGAGCTTGCCTTGAAGGCGCAGGTGTGATATGATAGCGTGGAAAGGCAGGTTTTGACATATGAAGAAATTTTTCGGCGTACTGATTGCGGTTCTGCTGGTGCTGGCGACTGTTTCCGCCTGTGCGGAAACCTTCACCTTCTCTCTGGTGGGCGACTGCACTGTGGGCGCGCAGTACAAGTATCAGAAGTACAAGAACGGCTTCATCAAGAAGGTTGACGCCAACGGCTGGGAGTATCCTTTCTCCCTTGCTGCGGATCTGTTTGCTGCGGATGATCTGACCATCGCCAACTGCGAGGGCGTGTTCACCACCCGCAAGCTGAAGAAGGGCGCGAAGGAAATGTCCCTGTGCGCGCCTCCCGAGTATGCGGAGATCTTCAAGCTGGGCAACGTGGACGTGTGCAACCTCGCCAATAATCACGGCCGCGATTTCGGCTGGGACGGCTTCTATGACACGCAGGCCGCCATGGATGCGCAGGGCATCAAGCACTTCGGCTATGATTATACCCTCACCATGGAGGTGAAGGGCGTGAAGATCGGCTTCGTGGGCTACTGCTACCCCATCGACAAGAGCAAGATGCGCAGCTACAAGGAAAAGATTGCCGAGCTGCGGGCGGACGGCTGCACCTTCATCATTGCCAGCGCGCACTGGGGCAAGGAGGAGAGCCTGAACATCAACCTGCAGCAGCGCTCCGGCGCGCCTGCGCTCATCGACATGGGCGCGGACATGGTCTACGGCCACGGCAGCCACACCCTGCAGCCCATCCAGATCTACAAGGGCAAGGTGATCTTCTACTCCCTGAGCAACTTCACCTTCGGCGCCAATGCCAATCCCAAGGACGCGGATACCGCTGTGGTTCAGCTGACCTATGACATCAACGAGGACGGCACCATGACCGCCCGCGAGCTGCTGGCCATCCCCTACAAGATGCACAACAAGGGCGACTTCCGTCCCTATCCCATCGAGGACGCCGAGGCATGGACCAAGTGCATGAAGAAGCTGGTGTTCTACAAGGACAAGGATCCCGACAGCTGCCTGCCGGATACCTTCCTGGAGACCGGCTACGCCGATCTGCGCGACATTGTGGCGCAGCAGCTGGCAGAGCTGGAAACGGCTGCTGAATAAGGAGACGGACGCATGAATCTGCTTCTGGTCAACGACGACGGTATTGACAGCAGCGCAATGCATCTGCTGTGCCGCGCGGCTGCGGCACGGGGTCACCGGGTGACCGTAGTGGCTCCGTCTACTCAGCAGAGCGCCAAGGGACACAGTTTTACGGTGTTCACGCCGGTGACGGTGCATGAACGGACTGTCGAAGGCGCAGACAGGGCATGGGCTGTGGACGGTACGCCGGTGGACTGCACGCGGCTGGGCCTGCTGGAGCTGTGCAGGGACGCGGAAATGGTGATCAGCGGCATTAACGCCGGACTGAACGCAGGACTTGCGGTGTATGTGTCCGGTACGGTGGGCGCTGCACGGGAGGCATCCTTTGTGCGCAAGCCCTCCATGGCCGTGTCCATGCAGACGGGCACGCCGGAGGAGACGCTGCGATTCTTCGCGGACTGGGCGGTTGCGCTGGCGGAGCGGCTGAAGGCTTATCCCTTCCCGGATCAGGCGGTGCTGAACGTCAACGTGCCGGCGGTTCCCATGTGGGAGCTGCAGCCGCCGATGATGTGCCCCATCAGCCGCGAGCCGTGGGTGGACGGCTATGTGCGCCGGGAAAGCCCCCGGGGCGGCGATTACTTCTGGCTGCTGCCGGAGAGCTTCGACGCGCCCCACACCCCCGGAAGCGATATGGACTGGCTGGGGAGAAAGCACATCACCTGCACCTTCCTGACTCCGGAGGGCTGCGATCAGGCGGCGTATGCGGATCTTCTGGATTTCTGATCTGAATATGGAAAAGCGAGGGCGATTATTCGCCCTCGCTTCAGATCATCAAAAAAGCCCGCAACCGCAAAGGCTCCTGCTGAAAAGCAGGAGCCTTTGCTTGCTGTGTTGACTGCGGCAGCAAATTCGGTCATTTACGTCTGTGTAAACTCCCTCATTTGCAGCCTTGTCGTCTTGCCTTGCAGACTTTTTTGAAGCTCTGCAAAGCATCGACAAAATCGATGCTTTAAAGCGAGGGCGATTATTCGCCCTCGCTTTTGTCGTACCACTCGAGGAATGAGTATTCCTTTCCCCGCCACTTGCAGCCGGGCATGGTGTCCAGACTGACGGCGTGGATGCTGTTGAACACATTCTTCTCCACGTCGGGATTGGTCTTGCGCATGGCGCGGAGCAGCTCCTTCACTTCCTTGCGCTTGGAGACGGAGGCGTCCTGCGCGGCGCGCTCGGTCAGCTTGCAGGCGCAGCCGATGAACTCCAGCTCGTTGTAGCGGCACCAGGAGACAATATCATCCTCCGCGATGCAGTACAGCGGGCGGATCAGCTCCATGCCCGGGAAGTTCTTGCTGTGGAGCTTGGGCATCATGCCCTGCAGCTGCGCGCCGTAGAGCATGCCCATGACGGTGGTCTCGATCACGTCGTTGAAGTGATGGCCCAGCGCAATCTTGTTGCAGCCCAACTCCCGCGCGCGGTCATAGAGGAAGCCGCGGCGCATGCGGGCGCACATGTAGCAGGGATTGCAGTCCAGCTTGGTGGTCACGTCGAAGATATCGCTCTCAAAGATGCGGATGGGAATCTCCATCAGCGCGGCGTTTTCCTCGATCTTCTGCCGGTTCAGGGGACTGTAGCCGGGATCCATCACGATGAATTCCAGCTCAAAAGGCAGGAAAGTGTGCTTGTGCAGCTCCTGCATCAGCTTGGCCAGCAGCATGGAATCCTTGCCGCCGGAGATGCATACGGCGATCCTGTCGCCGGGCTGGATCAGCTCATAGCGCTTCACCGCCACGATGAAGGGCTTCCACAGCTCCTTGCGGAAGCGCTTGATCAGGCTGCGCTCGATTTTCTCATTGGGGGTCAGCTCGCGGGGCACGGTATCACTCCTTGGGATGGTTTCAGAGGCGGAGGGAGTGCAGATGCTTCATCACCAGCGCGGCGCACACGCCGGTGAGCAGGCCGCAGACAAGGCCGATGAGCATCAGCAGACCCATGTAGCCGATGAGGCCGGGGGTGCGGGTGATCAGCATGGCCAGCGCAGTCTGCCCCATGTTATGGGCTGCGCCGCCCAGCATGCTGACGGTGACGGGGGTGACGCCCTTCGTCCGCCGTGCAAGCGCCATGACGATGAGGCTCAGCGCGCCGCCGCACAGCGCGTAGGGCGCGGCTCCGAAGCCTGCATACAGCGCGCCGGACAGGATCACCTTCAGCGCCATCAGTGCAAAGGCGGTGGGGGTATCCAGCATGTACAGCGCAAAGATGAGCACACCGTTGCTCAGCCCCAGCTTCACGCCGGGCAGGGCGGAGGAGACGGGAATCAGGTGCTCCACGTAGCCCAGCGTCAGCATCAGCGCGGTCAGCACGCCGCACAGTGCGATGCGGCGGGGTGAGTTGCGGCGGGACATGGCTTGCCTCCTCAGTCGCCGGCGGGAGATTTGCGCCAGATCATCAGAATTTCACGGTCGGGCGTTTCACCCAGGGCGTAGTTGGTCTTGTCGTCCATGTTCAGGGTGGACATGGGCAGGATGATATTGTAATCCTTCTCGCCGTGGACGATCTCCAGACCCGGGGCCTGGGAGACCTCCTCGTCCGGCTCGTCATAGGGATCAAACAGGCCGATGCGGCCGCCCTCAAAGAGGGTGGTCAGCAGCACGTAGTGGCGATAACCCTCGCTCCAGCAGCGGATGACGGCGACGCCGCCCGCCCGGAGGCACTCCTCGCAGCGGCTGCCGGGGACGATGACGGCCTTTTCCTTGCTCTGATACTCTGCATGGATGGGGAAACTGCAGCCCTGACCGTAATCATTGAGCCAGTAGGAGAGGTAGCGCATCACGGCCATAGAAGTGCCGCGCTTGCCCATTTCGCCGTTGGCGTTGTAAGTGTCGTTGCACAGAAGCCAGATTTCCTTGATCAGCGCCGGGGGCAGCTCATGACGTTCATAGAGGAACCGCAGGGCGTTCATGACGCAGGTAGGGCCGCAATCGTACTCCGTGGACTGGGTAATCAGCCTGTTCTTCATTGGCAAATCCTCGCT
Source organism: Clostridia bacterium (assembly GCA_017471885.1). Taxonomy (GTDB): domain Bacteria; phylum Bacillota; class Clostridia; order Christensenellales; family Aristaeellaceae; genus UBA11524. The sequence continues at coordinate 4,959 of JAFURI010000045.1, forward strand.
TTATCGCAGGGTGTTTCGGGGATCCAGAGCGTCGCGCAGGGCGTCGCCCACCAGGTTGATGCAGGTAACCAGCACAATGATGGTCACGCCTGCAGGCAGCCACAGCCAGGGCTTGGTGGTCAGGATGGTCAGGGATTCGGCGCCGCCCAGCATATTGCCCAGTGACGGCGTGGGGGGCTGTACGCCCATGCCCAGATAGCTCAGCGCAGCCTCGTCCAAAATGGAGATGGCGAAGATGCTGGTGGCGTTGACCAGCACCGGCGCGATGGTATTGGGCAGGATTTCGGAAAAGAGGATGTAGCGCCGGGGCATGCCGGCGGCCCGGTCGCTTTTGACGAAGTTGGTTTCACGCAGCGACAGCACGTTGCCGCGAACAAGCCTTGCCATGCCGGGCCAGTCCACGAAGCCGAGAATCAGGATGATGCTCCACAGTCCCGGCTCAAAGATGGCGGCTGCCACCAGCACCAGCAGGATGTAGGGGAAGGACATGACCATATCCGTGAAGGACATGATCACCTTGTCGATCCATCCGCCGAAGTAGCCGCTGACCAGCCCCAGCACCACGCCGATGGCGCTGGAAATGACCGTGGCCATGAAACCCACCAGCAGGGAGGAGCGCATGGCGTAGAGCAGACGGCTGAACACGTCGCGGCCCACCTGATCGGTACCGAGGATGTTCTTCAGCGTCGGCCCCTTGGAGAAGGCTCCGGTGGGCTTGGTGGGGGCGAAGGGGGCGATGAGCGGCGCGGCCACCGCCATGAAAATCAGGATCAGCAGCACGAAGAGGCTGACCACGGCCAGACGGTGACGGCAGAACCGCCGCACCACCGGCATGAATCCGGATGACTGCATGATCAAACCTCCTCAGTACTTGATGGTGGGATCCACCAGCGCGTAGGCAATATCCGTCAGCAGATTGGCGATGAGCACCACCACCGCGGACAGCAGGCACACGCCCATGATCACCGGGAAATCGCGGTTCATGATGGCGCTCATGGTGATCAGCCCCAGCCCGGGCCAGGAGAACACCTGCTCAATGATCACCGCGCCGCCGAAGAGCATGGGAATCTGCATGCCGATCATGGTGACGATGGGCAGCAGCGCGTTGCGCAGGGCGTGCTTGTTGATGGTCAGGAAGCGCCCGATGCCCTTGGCCCGGGCCGTACGCAGATAGTCCATCTCCAGAATTTCCAGCACCGAGGAGCGGACGTAGCGGATATTGCTGCCCGCCATGCTCACGCCCAGCACCAGCATGGGCATGATGAGATGGCGCAGCACGTCCGCGGCGCTGCCCTGCGTGCCGGGGGTGATCATGCCTGAGGAGGGCAGAAGCCCCAGCTTTACGGTGAGGAGGTAGATCAGCAGCAGCGCCATGAAAAAGCTGGGTACGCTGGAGAACACAAAGGATGTGGTGACCATGGCGTAGTCCCGCTTCTTGTAGCGATGCACGGCGCTGTACACGCCTGCGGGCACGGCGATCACCAGACCCAGCAGCAGGGAGGAGCCCATCAGCAGCAGCGTGGGCGCGATGTGGCTCACGATCATTCCCGATACGGGCTGGAAGGTCTTGTAGGAATAGCCCAGATTGCCCTGCAGGATCTCGCCGAGCCAGCCGATATACTGCCTCCACAGGGGCTGATCCAGTCCCCACTCGGCGGCGCGCATGGCCTTGACGCTCTCGGTCATCTTGGGGCCGGTCATCATGTCGATGGGGCTGCCGGCCAGATTCATGAGGATAAAGTCGATGATGGTGATGCCAAGCAGCACGGGAATGGCCAGAAGGAGCTTCTTCAGTATATATTTCAGCATGATTTCTCCTCCTGTTGAAGGGCACGGCAGCAGGCGGACAGGTGCTTTTCGTCGCCCTCCACGGGAGAGAGGACGGGCGCAAGGGATGCACAGGCCTCCTCTGCATAGGGACAGCGGTCGCGGAAGGGGCAGCCGTCGGTCAGCAGGCCGTGGGCCTCGCCCTCAAGGGTCAGGCGCTTGCGGCCCCTGCGGTCGGGATCCGCCACGGGGGCGGCGTCCAGCAGGGCGCGGGTGTAGGGATGGGCGGGCCGGGAGAAGATGTTCTCGGCGTCGCCGGTTTCCACAATGCGGCCCATGTACATCACCGCAATCCGGTGGCTAACGTAGCGCACCGCGCCCAGTCCGTGACCGATGAACACGCAGGTGAGCCCCAGCTCCTTCTGCAGATCCCGCAGGAGGTTGAGGATCTGCGCCTGCACGGATACGTCCAGCGCGGAGACCGGCTCATCCAGAATCACCAGCCGAGGGTTCAGGGAAAGGGCCCGCGCAATGCAGATGCGCTGGCGCTGTCCGCCGGAGAACTCGTGGGGATAGCGGGTCTTGGCGGCGGCGGGCAGACCTACAAGCGAGAGCAGCTCGTCCACACGCCTGTCCGCGTCCTTGCGGGATACCACATGATGATGCAGCATGGGCTCCCGGAGAATGTCCGATACGGTCTTGCGGGGGTTCAGGCTGGAGCCGCTGTCCTGAAAGACCATCTGGAACCGGGGCCGCAGGGGAATGCGCCTGCTCTCGGACAGATTGTCCAGCCGCTGCCCGTCCAGCAGCACCTCGCCGCTGTCGGGGGCCTCAAGGGCCATGATCAGCCGCGCCACGGTGGATTTGCCGCAGCCGCTCTCACCGACGATGCCGAAGGTTTCCCCGGCGTTCACGGTGAAGCTCACGTCCTCCACGGCGGCGAAACGGTCGCGGCGGAAGAAGGAACCGGTGGAGGCGGGATACGTCTTGCGCAGTCCGCGCACCTCCAGCAGGGGCTTGTTCATATCAGCCATGCTGTACCTCCCCGGCGCGTTCGCACCGTACCAGATGCCCCTCCCGGAGGGGCTTGTATTCAGGCCTGCAGCCGCAGCTTTGCGCATGGGGGCAGCGGGGAGCGAAGCGGCAGCCTTCCATGTGGCTGTAGTCCTCGGGCACGGAGCCGGGAATGGTATAGAGGCGGCGGCTTCTGTCATCGTCAATGCCGGGGACGGACTGCATCAGCGCCCGGGTATAGGGATGGGCGGGGGAGGCGAGGAGCGTGCGCACATCGGCTTCCTCCACGCACTGGCCGGCGTACATCACTACCACCCGGTCGGCCATCTCCGCCACCACGCCGATATCATGGGTGATCAGCAGCACCGCCATGCCGGTTTCATCACGCAGGGAGCGCAGCAGCTCCATGATCTGCAGCTGAATGGTCACGTCCAGCGCGGTGGTGGGCTCGTCGGCGATAAGCAGCTTCGGCCTGCAGGAGAGCGCCATGGCGATCATGGCGCGCTGGCGCATGCCGCCGGACAGCTGATGCGGGTACTTGCGCATCACGCCCTGCGCATCCGGGATGCCGGTGCGCTTCAGCAGCGCCACAGCGCGCTCGCGGGCGGCTGCCTTGTCCAGACGCATGTGGCGGCGGATGCCCTCCGTCAGCTGGTTGCCGATGGTGAACACCGGGTTCAGGGAATACATGATGTCCTGAAAGATCATCGTGGCGTCCCTGCCGCGGATTTCGTCCAGCTGCTTCTCGGTCATGTCCAGCAGCTCCCGGCCCATCAGGCGGATGGATCCGCCCGTGACCCGGCCCTGACGGCTCAGCAGGCCCAGCACGGACAGCGCTGTGATGCTCTTGCCGCAGCCGCTTTCGCCCACCAGACACACGATTTCGCCGGGCTGGATGGAAAAGCTCACCTTGTCCGTGCGGGGAATCAGCGTCTTTCCGCTCTCAAAGGCAATATCAAGGTCCCTGACCTCAAGAATCGGCTCCATGCTTCATGCCTCATTCATGCAAAAAATAGGTAAAGCCCTGCTTGCACGCAAAGCGCAAACAGGGAGATGAATATTCCTGTGGTGCAGCCATATCCGCCGTGCAGCCAACTTGCTGTCGGCAGACTGTAATCGTATCCGCCGGCTTTGCCGGCGGGGCGGGGAGTTTTCAGCTCTGCTGAAAACATTCCTTACGCGCAGGAGAGGCCGGTCGCAGGGTTATCCCTGCGACCAGCGACGGAGCGCGATTCTGTGAAAAAGCTGCTTGCAGGTTTTTCAGGGTTTTACTGGATATCCCACTCGTGCACGTTGATAAAGGTGCCGAACACGTCGGGATGGGCGTTGATCAGCCGGTTGCTTACCACGCCCAGCTTGCTGACGATGTAGCAGGAGATCATGGGCACGTTGGTCTGCACCTCGCGGTTCACAGCCAGATAAGCCTTGCGAACCTCGTCCTGATCAGTGGAGGTCTGGGTCAGGGACAGGTTGGCGGCGGTATCGGCGGTGGCGTAGTGGGTCCAGCCGCCCTCGGACAGCAGCCATGCCATATCCGTGTAGGGATCCACGGGGGCAAGGGTGTATTCCACGGTCAGCACGTCAAATTCGCCGGAGCCGGCCACTTCCATCAGCATGGGGAGCTCCACGGTCTTCACTTCGATGTTCAGGCCGATCTCATGCAGGGTGGCGGCAATGTAGGCGGAAGCGTTGACGAAGGTGCTGTCGGCGCTGTTGACGTACCACACCAGATCCGTGGATGCGCCGTCAGCCTTGGCGGCCTTCACCAGCTCTGCAGCCCTGGCGGGATCATACACGGTCACGCCAAGCTCCTCGCTGTAGTAGGGAGAGGCGGAGCAAAGGAATGCGTCCACAATCTCGCCGTAGCCCAGCACCAGCCCGTCCAGAATGGTCTGACGGTCCAGACCACAGGCGATGGCCTGACGGATGCGCACGTCGGTGACCTTCTGGGTGTTGAAGAAGATGCACTGGTTGGTCACGGGGGTGCTCTTCACGCCCTTGACGCTGCTCAGCGCATTCACGGCCTCATAATCCTCCAGCAGGAGGCTGCCGGTGGTGGGCTGCACCAGATCGATTTCGCCCGCCTGCAGACCGGCCAGCACCTGAGCGGGATCCACCACGTTCATGTTCAGCCGCTTGATGATGGGCGCGCCCTGGAAATAGTTCTCGTTGGCGACGTAGTAAACGTAGTGGTTAGGATCATACTTCTCCACGAAATAGGGGCCGGAGATGACCGTGGGGTTGAAGAACCACTCATGGGTCAGCAACTGGTCGCGGGGAATGTCGCCCAGCACATGCTCGGGCAGGGGGAAGAGATAGCGGCCCAGGATATTCTCGAAGGTGTACAGGGCCACGGGCCACTTGGCGGTGACGGTCAGGGTCTTCTCGTCGACGATCTTCACGCCCTCCAGAGAGGTCGCGCCCTGCGGAGCAAGGCCGGTATTGTCGTCGGTGCCGACGATGATATTCTGGCTCAGCCAGGCGTAGAAGCACTCAGGGCTGGTGATCAGCAGCAGGGTGAACTCCACGTCCCTGGAGGTGACGGGGGTGCCGTCGGACCAGACCGCGTCGTCGCGCAGCTTGATGGTGAAGGTCAGGTTGTCGTCGGTGGTGATGCTTTCGGCCAGCTGGGGCACGAACTCCAGATCGGCGTTGAGCTCCACAAGGGGCAGGAATACCAGCGAGGTGGCGTACTTGACGATCTCGGTGGCGTCGGTGCGCAGGGGATTCAGGGTATCCACGGCGCTGGTCACAGCGATATTGGCGGACTTTTCTCCGTCAGCCGCGGCGCAGGATGCGGCGCCCAGCAGCATCGTCAGCGCCAGGATAAGGGCTAGCAGGGATCGGAACAGGTTCTTCATCGTGACAGACCTCCTCATATATCTATTCTCCATACAAATGGGTTACAGGGAAAGGGGCGCCTCCAGACAGGCGCGGGCGAGGGCTGCGAAATAGCGTGCCGCAGGGTACAGCGCGGCGGGATCCACGGTGAAGCCGGGGTGATGGGCCGGACGCTGCCCGCCGGTGCCGATCCGGACGAAAACGCCGGGCTTGTCCATCAGATACTGGGAGAAATCCTCTCCGCCCAGCGTGTCATCCTGCCGGTCGACGGTCAGTCCCTGCGCAAGCGCGGTGCTGCGGGCCAGCTCGCACAGGGCGGGATCGTTGATCACCGCAGGCGAGCCCCGGGTCCACTCGATATCAATGGGCGTGCCGTAGGCAGCGCCCACGCCGGAGACGATCTGGCAGAACTGCTTTTCCACCCGTTCCCGGTCGGCGGGATCCAGCGTGCGCACGGTCCCCTCCAGCATGGCTGTAGAGGGGATAACGTTCCAGGTGTTGCCTGCTTCCACGTGGGTGACGCTCACAAGGCTGTGGGAGAAGGGCGACATGGTACGGCTGACGATGGTCTGCAGGCTCTGCACCAGCGCCGCCTGCACCACGATGGGATCAATGCCTGCATGGGGATGGGCCGCATGCACGCCCACGCCGCGGATAACCAGACGGAAGCGGTCCACCGCGGCCATCACCGCACCCTCCCTGACGCCCACCGTGCCGGCGGGGAATCCGGGATAAGTATGCCCCGCAAGGAAGCATTTGCACTCATGAAGCAGGGGATGCCGGGCCACGATGCGTCCGCCGCCGTCCACCTCCTCTGCAGGCTGGAAAATGACCATCACTCTGCCGGGGAGCGTATCGCGCTGCGCGTGAAGCATCAGCGCCGCGCCCAGCACGGCGGCGGCATGGAAATCATGCCCGCAGGCATGCATCCGCCCGGGAATCACGGAGGAACAGGCCAGACCGGAATCCTCCTGGATGGGCAGCGCGTCGATATCTGCCCGCAGGCCCACCGTGGGGCCGGGCAGCGCGCCGTCAATCTGCGCGATCAGGCCGGTATCAAGCCCGCAGGGATGAACGGCGATTCCGGCTTCCTCCAGCGCAGCGCGCAGATGCGCGGTGGTTTCATGCTCCTCAAAGGCGGTTTCGGGATGGCTGTGCAGGAAGCGGAGGGTCTCCAGCAGCATGGATTCCGAGGGAATGGGCATCAGGCTCCACCTCCGTTTTCGGGCAAAATAATAGCGCAAACCGTCGGCTCTCCGCAGGGAGGCGGAGCCGTCGCTTTGCGCGCCGCATCAGCATTTCAGGGGCCGCCGGTCACAGCCGGGCCTTGCCGGGGATTGCGCAAAGCCTGCCCGTACAGGTACACAAGCACATGTCAGCTTTCATGCACACGAACATCTTCACGCCCCCCTTCCTGAAACTGGATTTTGATCAGGTAAAATGATAGCATACCCCGCTTCCCTTGTCAAGAAATGCAGCTTTCAGCCCTCAAAAAACACAGGAAATGAACAATGCCGCCGTCCCCGGTTCACCCTGTTGCGCAAACGCTGCGGATATGATATAATAAGCTATCTCTATGCGCATACACGGCGCACGGAGCATACGGAAGAACATAGTATTAAGGCGCAGGAGGTGAGCCGGCTCAGGCCGGAAACCATGCCCAGTAAAGAACGAATGCTGATTACCGGCGGCAACGCCCTGGAAGGCGAGGTAAGGGTCAGCGGCGGCAAGAATACCGCCGTGGCTGTGATTCCCGCCACGCTTCTGAGTGACGAACCGTGTACGATCGAAAATCTTCCTGATATTGAGGACGTCCGCGCTCTGGTGGACATTCTGCGCTCTCTGGGCGCAAAGGTGACCTATGTTCCCGGCGAATTCATGACGGTGGATCCCCGCCCGGTGGAGATGCAGGAGGTAGGCTACAGGCTTTGCCAGCGCCTGCGCGCCAGCTACTATCTGCTGGGCGCGCTGCTGGGCCGCAGCGGCAGGGCTGAGGTGTATTATCCCGGCGGCTGCGAGATCGGCTCCCGCCCGGTGGATCAGCACCTGAAGGGCTTCCGTGCGCTGGGCGCGCAGACCGAGGAAGTGGGCGGCCGCATCACTGTGGAGGCAAAGGAGCTCAAGGGCGGCGACGTATTCTTTGACATGGTCACCGTGGGCGCGACCATCAACGTGATGCTGGCAGCCGCCAAGGCGCAGGGAACCACCATCATCTACAATGCGGCCAAGGAGCCTCATATTGTAGATCTGGCCAATTTCCTCAACAGCATGGGCGCCAAGGTCAAGGGCGCCGGTACGGACGTGATCCGCATCCGGGGTCAGCAGTACCTGCACGGCGCGAACTATGCCGTTATCCCTGATCAGATCGAGACCGGCACGCTGATGATCGCTGCCGCCGCTACCCACGGAGACGTGGTGATCCACGGCTGCATCCCCACCCATATGGAAGCGCTGACTGCCAAGCTGCTGGAAATGGGCGTGCGCGTTTCCGACAGCGACGACGCCATCCGCGTCCGCTCCATGGGCGGTCACCGGGCAGTGAATATCAAGACGCAGGTTTACCCCGGCTTCCCCACGGATCTGCAGCAGCCCATGAGCGCGCTGCTGACCACGGCCCGGGGCACCAGCATTGTGCAGGAGACCATCTTTGAGCAGCGCTTCAAGCATCTGGATGAGATCCGCCGTATGGGCGCGCGGGTGCGCGTGGCCGATCGTATGGCGATCATCGAGGGCGTGCCGCAGCTCTACGGCGCTCCCGTCACTGCCACCGACCTGCGTGCGGGCGCAGCGCTGATTGTGGCCGGACTGATGGCCAAGGGCGTGACGGAGATCTACGAGCCCAAGTACATCGACCGCGGCTATGATCATATTGAAGAGAAGCTCCGTTCCCTCGGCGCGACCATCAGCCGGGAACGGGAGGAATAACGCCATAACCCCCGAGGGGAGGTGGATGCTGTGAACAACCCCTTCGAGGTGCTGGGCCTCAAGTCCACTGCCGATGCGGACGAGGTTCGCAGCGCCTACCGGACGCTGGTGCGCAAATGCCATCCCGACCGCTTTCTGGATGCGGATGAGCGCAAGGCTGCCCACGAAAAAATGGTCGCCCTGAATCTGGCCTACGAGGAGGCCATGCGGCTGGCTGTGCCTCACCGGGCGCAGGCGTACACCCGGGAGCTTGCGGCGGACGACGCCAAGCAGCTGGCCCGCAAGATGCTGCGCCAGCAGAGCCCGGAGAGCGCGCTGCGGCAGCTGCTGCGGGCGGATCACAAGGACGCGGAGTGGTACTATCTGCAGGGCTATATCCTGATGGAGCTGCGCCAGTACGAGACGGCGCATCAGTCCTACCGCGAGGCCGTGAGGCGGGATCCGGAGAACATCGAGTACCGCCGCGGCGCACTGGACGCCGCTGTGGCCATGAAGAAGGCAAAGACCGTATCCGGCCGCATCCGGGAGATGTTCCGGAAGAAATAAATGAAAAACAGCTGTGCAGACAGGATGCTCTGCGCAGCTGTTTTTCGTCAGCCGTCGTCACGGCAGCACTCGTTTTTCATGGAGCCGTCGCGCCAGGTGGCCTCATAGGGGCTGGGCTGATCCTCATCTTCGTCGCGGTCGGCCCAGGCGAGATCCTTGCGGGGGTCGGTCATGGCAATCCCTCCTGACAGATAGGTATATTTTATTGTAGCACCCGGGAGCCGGTTTCATCAACCCTGCGGCATGCAAAAACCGCCGTCCGGGCCATGGCTGTTCGCCTCGGCCTTCCAGCGGCGGTTTTCCCTGCGGCGGTTGTAGGCTGCGGAGTTTTCCGGACGGCGGGTCACGGGGCTCATTTCGCCCCAGGTCCGGCGGCGGCTCTGATCTATCAGGCGCTTTTCCTTCCGGGACAGCTTTTCATAAGGAACGAATTTTTCCATAACGTCCTCCTTCACGGTCGGCGGGATTGAATGACAATCATGATGATACCACATCCTTTGCCGGACGCAAGGACAAGGGTGTAAAATGTCGCTCCGGGGGTCTGAAAGCATCCTTCCGGGCAGGGAAAGCCGCAGTTTTGTCGAATAACTCATCATCTTTGGAATAGGAGATGCATGTGCATGGTGCTGTTTCTCACCAGCAGTCCCTGTGACGACAACGTGCCCGAGGGCGTGGAGCTGCCCTGTATCTTTGACGTGCGCAACGGTTTTGTGGAAAACCTGCAGGCCTGCTTTGAGCCGGGTATGAGCGGTATCATCATCGCTGCCGATCCGGATAACCATGAGATGAACGACGAGATGGCGCAGACCTTTGAGAACTGCTTTGCCTATCATGATATGCCGCTTTCCTCCTTCACGCTGGTGGACAGCCGCAACGAGGAGGAGCTGCCCCGTCTGATGGCCACGGCGGGAATCGTGGTCCTTTCCGGCGGACATGTGCCCACGGAGAACGCATTCTTCCGCAGGCTGAACCTGCGGGAAATGATGCAGGAGTACGACGGCATTGTGATGGGCATCAGCGCGGGCACCATGAACTGCGCCAGCGAGGTCTACGCCCAGCCCGAGGAGGCCGGGGAGGCCACGGATCCGGACTATGAGCGGTTCATTGAGGGTCTGGGGCTGACGTGGGTAAACGTCCTGCCCCATTACCAGAAGGTGAAGAACTATATGATCGACGGCATGCGCCTGTTCGAGGACGTGACCTATCAGGACAGCCATGGCCGTGTATTCTACGCGCTGGTGGACGGCAGCTATATCCTTGCGGACGAGGAGGGCACGACGCTCTTCGGCGAGGCGTATGCGGTCAGCGACGGTGAATTGTATCCCATCTGCGGTGAAGAGGAATTTATTCCGCTGGATGAATGAAGAAAGGAAAACCATGAGCAAGACGAAGGAACGCATCAGGGACAGCCAGCTGCGCTACAAGCAGGGGCTGGGCCAGAATTTCATTTATGACGAGGGATTGCTCCGCTCTCTGGTGGAGCTTTCCGGCGTGACGGAGGAGGACGACGTGCTGGAGGTGGGCCCCGGCGCGGGCTCCATGACCCGGTACCTGTGCAAGGCGGCGAGGAGGGTGGTATCCGTGGAACTGGACGAGCGGCTGATCCCCCTGCTGGGCGCCTACATGAGCGAGTTTGACAATTTCACCCTCGTACAGGGCGACGTGATGCAGCTGAACCTGAAGGAGGTCACGGCGGAGCTGGAGAAGCCCCTGTCCGTGGTGGCGAACATCCCGTATTATATCACCACGCCCCTGATCAACCTGCTGCTGGGCTGCGATATCCCCCTGAAGCGTCTGGCGCTGATGGTGCAGAAGGAGGTTGCGGACAAGATTCTTGCCCGCCCCGGCACGGATGCGTGGGGCATGCTGGCGGTGCGCTGCCAGTACTATTGCGATCCCTATCTGGCGCTGGACGTGCCTGCAGCGTGCTTCACTCCCGCGCCCAAGGTGGACAGCGCCTTCGTGGTACTGCCTGTGAGGGAGAAGCCTCAGGTGGAGGTGCGCAGCGAGGAGGATTTCTTCCGTGTGGCGTCTTCGGCCTTTGCGCTGCGCCGCAAGACCATGGCCAACAACCTGTGCGCCACCTTCCGTCTGGAGAGGGCGCAGGCGCTGGAGCTGATGCAGGCGGCGGGGCTGGACGAGCGCGTACGCGGCGAAAAGCTGACGCTGGAGGAGCTGGCCAGGCTGTCCGACGCATACACCGCCATGAAGGAGGCGGCGCAATGACCATCGCATGCTTTGAGCGCGTGTCCGCCGCGCAGTATGCAAGGGACATGCAGTTTGCAGATTTTCTCCCGGTGGAGGAGATTCCGCTGCCCTGCCGCGCCACGGAGGGCAGCGCCGGGTATGATTTCGTCTGTCCTGCCGAGGTGATCATGGAGCCTGGTCAGCAGGCGCTGGTGGCGACGGGAATCCGCGTGCGGATGGAACCCGGCTGGGTGCTGATCAACTGCCCCCGCTCCAGTCTGGGCCGCAAGCACGGTATCCGGCTGGCCAACACGGTAGGCGTCATCGACAGCGACTATTACTTTGCCGACAACGAGGGCCACGTTCTGGTGATGCTGGTCAACGGCGGCGATCATACCGTGACCCTTCGCAAGGGGGAGCGGTTCTGTCAGGGCATTTTCCTTCCCCACGGTCTGGCGGAGGAGGAAGAGGTGACCGCCCGGCGCAGCGGCGGCTTCGGCTCCACGGGAAAATGATATGAGCGCAAGGGAACCGGCGGCAATCGCCGGTTCCTTTTGCTGCCGCCGTTTTTTCTTGACGGGCGGAGTATGAACCGATATAATATCTCTATATGCGTATGCGGACAGACAGAAGGGAGGAGGGCGGCATGAAGCGAAGCGGACAGATCCTGCTGACGCTGTGCCTTGTGCTGCTGGTCCTTCCGTGCGCTTCTTCGCTGGTGGAGGGCCCGCAGGCGGAAAAAGCCGCTGCTGCGCCGCCCCTGCCTGCGGATACGCGCCTTGAGGCCGTACGGACGGCGGCGGAGCTGCCCTCGGGTATGCTGCACACCCCGGCGAAAAGGCGGATGCGCCTGCAGACGCCGAAGGAGTGCATCCGGGAGGATCGGCCTGTGCTGATTCCTCTGTGCGAGAGCAACGGCTGGCCCATAACCAGCCGAAGCTGGACGCGCACGGTCTACACGGCCTGCCGCCTGGAGGACAGGGCGGGATAGATCTGCCGGCCCGGTTTCCGATCCTCATACTGATAACCTGAACGGAGGAAGCAAGTGCTATGAAATCCAAGAATCGTAAGCGCGGCAGCGGCAAGACCCGCTCGCTGATCACGCTGGCCATTGTGCTGGCGCTGACGCTGGTGATCGGCGTGATTGCCGTCACCGGCATGCCCCTGGACGCCCGCGGCCTGTACCGCCTCAAGTCCTGGCTGCCCACCACCGACGCGGAGAACTGGCCTTCCGCCCTGCCCCTGGGCCTGGACCTGCGCGGCGGCGTGTATGTGGAATATTCCGCAGCCCGGCCTGAAAACAGCGAGGCCGACTTCGACTCCCTGATGGAAGGCACCATCGGCGTGATCCAGCAGCGCCTGACCGACAAGGGCTACGCCGAGAGCAACGTGCAGCGCATCGGCAGCGACGGCATCCGCGTGGAAATCCCCGACGTGACCGATCCCTCCGCCGTGCTGGATCTGATCGGCTCTCCCGCGCAGCTGGAGTTCCGTACCCCCGCCGGCGAAACCTTCATGACCGGCGATATGGTGGAAACCGCCACCGCCGCCTATCAGGAGGGCGAGTACGTGGTGGCCTTCAAGCTCAATGACGAGGGCGCGAAGATCTTCGCCGAGATGACCGCTAAGTACCTCAATCAGTCCATCGCCATTTATCTGGACGGCGTGATGCTGATCAATCCCACTGTGGAATCCGTGATCACCGGCGGCGCCGGCGTGATCAACGGCATGGACGGCGAGGAAGGCGCCCGCACCGTGGCTGCCAAGATCCAGTCCGGCGCGCTGCCTCTGGTGCTGACCCAGCAGAAGGTGGATACCGTGTCCGCCACCCTGGGCGACAATGCGCTGTCCACCTCTGTGCAGGCTGCCATCATCGGTATCCTGCTGGTCATGGTGCTGATGATTGTCCGCTATCGCCTCAACGGCGTGGTGGCGTCCTGGGCGCTGGTGGTCTACATCATCACCCTGTTCTTCCTCATCGCCGTGATCCCCGGCATCCAGCTGACCCTGCCCGGCCTTGCCGGTATTGTGCTGGGCATCGGCATGGCGGTGGACGCCAACGTCATCATCTTCGAGCGCTTCAATGAGGAGGTCCGCGCCGGCAAAAGCCTGAAGGCCTCCGTCCGCGCCGGCTTCAGGAATGCCATGAGCGCCGTGCTGGACGCCAACGTTACCACCCTGATTGCTGCTGTGGTGCTGCTGTGGTACGGCACCGGCTCCATCCAGGGCTTCGCGAAGACCCTGCTGCTGAGCGTGGTGACCTCCATGTTCTCTGCGGTTATCGTGACGCGCTTCCTGATGAAGAATATTGTGAACCTGGGCAAGCTGGACGCGAAGCTGTTCACCTCCGGCCTGCAGGCGCAGAAGGAGGAGCAGTAATGACGATCAAGAATCATTCCAGGATCTGCCTGATGGTTTCTGCCGCCGTGATGGCGGTCGCGCTGGTCATGTCCCTGCTGGGCATGGGCGTGAATCTGGGTATCGACTTTGCAGGCGGTCTGTCCATGCAGTACAATATGGGCGGCGAGTTTGATCAGGCCGACGTGGAGAACGCCCTTAACGCCATGGACGTGGGCGATTATTCTATCGCCGTGCAGGGCGCTGACCGTGACGAGGTGAACATCCGCATCAAGAGCGTGGATGAGGACGGCGTGCAGGGCGTGCAGGCTGACTTTGAGGCCGCCATGGCTGAAAAGTATCCCGCCATGGCTCAGGAGGGCGACGTGAACTACGTGGGCCCCGTGGCCGGTGCGGCGCTGCTGCGCAACTGCTTTGTGTCCGTGCTGCTGGCAAGCGCGCTGATGCTGGTGTACATCGCCTTCCGCTTTGACCTGAACTCCGGCGTGGCCGCGGTATGCGGCCTCCTGCACGACGTGCTGATGATGCTCTCCTTCATGGTCATCCTGCGCAATTTCGTGCAGATGAACTCTTCCTTCATCGCCGCCATGCTGACCATCGTGGGCTATTCCATCAACAACACCATCGTTATCTTCGACCGCATCCGCGAGAACGCCCGCAAGGCTCCCGCCGCAGCCAAGGAGGACGTGGTCAACACCTCCGTCAGGGAGTGCCTGGGCCGTACCATCAACACCACCCTCACCACCCTGATCACCATCGTGGCCCTGTTTGTGCTGGGCGTGGCCTCCATCCGTGAGTTTGCTCTGCCCATCATCATCGGTATCCTGAGCGGCACCTACAGCGCCAACATGATCAACGGCTACATCTGGGCTTATCTGGAGGAGAAGAAGCTCTTCACCCGCAAGGCGAAGAAGGCGTAAGCAGGGAGGACGTCCTTCCCTCGCGTATGGAAAAATGAACAGGTTTGCCGGAGCGGTCTTCTTGACGAAGGCCGCTCCTTTCTGTATAGTAGGAAGGTATGGGCGCGCAAGGCGTCCTGAAGCGGGCAATCAGCCCTGCAGGAATGGAGAATGTGACATGCTGCAGTTTATTCGGAGGGGAAACAGCGTAGTGCAGCCGGTGGGGGATCATCCGCTGTGGATGTCCGCGCTTTTGCGCAACCGGGGCGTGGATACGCCGGAGAAGGCGGAAAGGTTCCTGCGTCCGCAGCTGTCCCAGCTGCATGATCCCTTCCGGATGCAGGGCATGGAGAAGGCCGTCAGGCTGATCCGCCGCGCGCTGGGGGAAAACTGGCCCGTCGTCGTTTACGGAGATTATGACGTGGACGGCGTGTGCGCCACCTCCATCCTGCTGGAAACCCTGCGGGAGATGGGCGTGAAGGCTGATTTCCGCATCCCCAGCCGCCACGGCGAGGGCTACGGCCTCAACTGTGACGCGGTGAGGGCGATGGCGCAGGATTACAGGCTGCTGATTACCGTGGACTGCGGCGTAACAAATCATGAAGAGGTTCAGCTGGCCCGCATGCTGGGCATGACGGTGATCGTCACCGATCATCATCAGCTGGCGGATACTCCTTCTCCCGCAGATGCGGTGCTTAATCCGCTGCTGGGGGATTATCCCTTCCGCCGCCTGTGCGGAGCGGGCGTTGCATTGAAGCTGGCGCAGGCGCTGCAGGGCATGGAGGCGGTGGAGAAGCGCATTGAACTGGCGGCGCTGGCCACTGTGGCGGATATTGTGCCGCTGATTGACGAAAACCGGGTAATTGTAAAGGAAGGCCTGCGGGCCATGGCGGAATCTGTCCGCCCCGGCGTCAGGGCGCTTATGCAGGTCAGCGGCGTGAATCCGCCGGTCAGCGCGGGTCAGGTGGGCTTCCGGCTTGCGCCCCGCATCAACGCTGGCGGACGGCTGGAGGACGCGTCCCAGGGCGTGACGCTGCTGACCACCCGTGACCGGGAGCAGGCGGAAATGATCGCGGCCCGGCTGGAGCAGATGAATCAGCAGCGGCAGGCCATGGAGCAGGAGATCACCGACGCGGCGGTGGCCGCCATCGCGGAAAAGGTGGACTTCTATGAGGATCAGGTGATCATCATTGACGGCGAGGGCTGGAATCACGGCGTGATCGGCCTTGCCGCAGGGCGTATCTGTGAAAAGTACCATTTTCCTGCCATCGTATTGACGAAGCATGACGGTGTGGCGGTGGGCTCCTGCCGCTCCATTCCCGGCGTGAACATCCACGCCATGCTCTCTGCCTGCAAGGATCTGTTCATCCGCTTCGGCGGACACGAGCAGGCGGCGGGTCTGACCATGCGGGAGGAGCTGATTCCCGAGCTGCGGCGCAGGCTGAATCTGGTTATCCGGGAAAACTGCGACCCGGCCTGCTACATCCCCGCGAAGGAGTATGATCTGTCCATCCCGCTGGTGCAGGTGACCACGGAGCTGATTGATCAGCTGGAGGCGCTGCAGCCCACGGGCTTCGGCAACCCTGCGCCTGTGTTCCTTCTCCGGGACGGTCAGGTGCAGGTGATGCGCCGCGTGGGCAAAAGCCGGCAGCATCTGAAGCTTTCGCTGCTGGACGGCGACAGCGTTCGCGACGGCATCGCCTTCTCCCAGGGCGATCTGGCTGACAGCGGCATGGAGCGGGTGGACGCGGTGTTTTCGCCCGAGCGCAATGAGTTCATGGGCCGGGTAACGGCTCAGCTGCAGGTGCAGGCCATGCGCCCGGCGGAGGGAACAGCGCCCCTGCCTGCGCCGGATGCGCTTTTTAAGGGCCTTTTGCAGGAAATGACAGCCCTTGCAGAGAATACTATACAAATTCCCCGGAGTCTGCCCATGACCAATTCAGCCGCGGCGAAGCAGCTGATGAAATCCGGGCGCGGGGTGCTGCTGATCTGCCACGAAAGAGAGCGGGCGGCGGCCTTTGCGCTGGACGGTACGGCTGACACGGCGGTAGGCTGGGTGCGGGATCAGCGTGGGTTCAATACGGTGCTGTGTGCGCCCCGGCTGGACAGGCTGACTGATATCTGGCACGAGATTGTGCTGGCGGACGGCGACGTGCTGCCCGGCGAGGCGGAGGCGATTCAGGCCCGGTGTCCCCGGGCGCGGATCACCCGGCTGCGGGACAATCCCGCGCTGACGAACCTGCTGCGCACCCTCGCCATGGACGACGAAACCCTGCGCTGCCTGTACAGACAGGTGCGCACGCCGCGAAATCTGGCCGCCGGAGCTCTGGCGGAGGATACGGGGCTTTCCGCGGCGCAGGTGCTGACGGGCCTGACGGCCTTTGAGCAGGTGAAGCTGGTGCGCTTCAGCATGGAGCCGTATGCGGTACATCTGCTGCCGCCGGTTCGCTGCCGCATGGACGACAGCCCGCTGGTGAGGTATCTGCGGGGAATGTTCAGGAATCAAGGATAACGTGTATTCAAAGAGGTGGATGAATTTTGGCTTACAGCGTATATGAGGCCATGCCCATGGACCAGATGCTGGCCCGGGTGCAGAAATACAATCCCGGCGACGGCTACAAGCTGGTGGAGAAGGCCTATAAGTTTGCCGAGGAGGCTCATGCCGGGCAGAAGCGAAAGAGCGGCGAGCCCTATTTTATCCACCCCTGCTTTGTCGCCTCCATTCTTACGGAGCTGATGATTGATCCGCCCACCGTCGCGGCGGGCCTTCTGCACGATACGGTGGAGGACTGCGAAAATGTGACGCTGGATACCCTCCGGCAGGAGTTCGGCAGCGAGGTGGCCCAGCTGGTGGACGGCGTCACCAAGCTGAACAAGCTGGACTTTGCCGACAAGGAGGAGGCTCAGGCCGAATCCCTGCGCAAGATGATTCTGGCCATGAGCAAGGACATCCGCGTGGTGCTGATCAAGCTGGCGGACCGGCTGCACAACATGCGTACCATGAAATTCCAGAAGGCGGAGCGTCAGGCGGCCATCGCCCGTGAGACGCTGGAGATCTATGCCCCTCTGGCGCACCGTCTGGGCGTGTATGCCATCAAGCAGGAGCTGGAGGATCTGTCCCTGCGGTATATCGATCCCGCCG
>JAFURI010000046.1 GCA_017471885.1 Clostridia bacterium
CGCCCGCGCCATTCTGACTGATCCCGCCATCTTTGTGCTGGATGAGGCTACCTCCTCCGTGGATACGGAGACCGAGCAGCTGATCCAGACCGCCATCCAGACTGTGCTGGAGGGCCGTACCAGCTTTATCATCGCCCACCGCCTGTCCACCATCCGCTCCGCCGACCGCATTCTGGTGATCCAGAACGGCAAAATTACCGAGGACGGCACCCATAAGCAGCTGATTGCGAAGCAGGGCTACTATTACAAGCTCTACACCAACCAGTTCCAGGAGGAGCAGGGGCTGGACATCCTCGACGGCAAGAAGTAACCAAGGGCCAAGGGCTCTGCCCTTGGATCCCGCCAGAGGGGCATCGCCCCTCTGGACTCCCGTTCCGCGATCGAGTCGGTTCCCTGCGGACTGATTATGCGCGCGTGGAGGGGGAAGAAACACGTGACGGAGATTGTATGGCGAAGGATATTTTGTTCAACTACGAGACTGCGCGGTTTTCGTACCGTATTTCCGCCCTTCCTGTCCGGGAAGGCCGTATTCTGCTGCAATGCCCCGTGGGAACGCAGGAGTACGCCTTCATCGGCGGGCATGTGGCTTTTGGCGAAACGGCACAGGAGACGCTGAGACGCGAAATCCGCGAGGAGCTGCACACGGATGCAGTCGTCGGGCCGCTGATAGCTGTGGGCGAGGTGTTCCTTGAATGGAAGCGGCTATGCCATCAGATCGGGCTGTACTTCATGGTGGATCTGGACGTATCGCAGCTGCCGCAGGGCGACCGCTTCTTCGGCTACGACGAACTGGGCGGCGAGCGGTTTGATCTGGAGTTCGTCTGGGTGCCGCTGGAAGAGCTGCCTGCCATGACGGTATATCCGCCGCAGGTGGCGGAGCATCTGCTGTCAGGCAGCCGGGAGGTAAAGTATTTCACCTACTGGGAGATTCCACAGGATACTGTCTGGCCGGAATAAGTAAGGAGGCGACGGGTTTTGATCCTTGCCATTGACGCTGCCCCATGCAGAGCTTGAGGGACGAATGCATGGGGATGACGTCCCAGGGGCTCTGCATTTCATCGGACAAGAAATAAGATGAAGGAGCAGAGTCTTCCATGAACAGGAAAAACAGTTTTTTCTCCATTGTTTACGATATGCGCAAATATCTGCTGCTGTGGGCCACGCAGGCATTTTCCTCTCTGGGCAGCGGTATGACGTCCTTTGCCATCGTCATCTGGGTGTATGAGCAGTCCGGCTCGGCTTTGTCCACAGCAGGCATGATGGTCGCCTCCTACACACCCTACATCCTGTGCAGCGTGTTTGCAGGCGCGCTGTCCGACCGCTGGAACAAGAAGAAAATCATGCTCTGGTGCGACGTGCTTTCGGCCCTGACCACCGTGATCACCATGATGCTGATGACCTCCGGCCGGCTGCAGCTGTGGCATCTCTATGCGCTCAACGCTGCCGGCGGATTGATGAACACCGTGCAGCAGCCCGCCTCGGAGGTGGCGACCACCGCGCTTTTGCCCCGGGAGCATTTTCACCGGGTGGGCGGTCTGCGGTACCTGTCCGGCGCGCTGAACGGTATCCTGAGGCCCATCCTCGCCATGGCGGTGCTGGGACTGTGGGGAATCAGAGCGGTTTTCATTTTTGATCTTCTGACCTTCGCCGCGGCGTTTGTGGTGCTGCTTGCGTTCATTGACATTCCGCAGAGCCCCCCTGCGCAGGAGAAGAAGGACTCGCTCTGGCGCTCCTCCATGGAGGGGCTTGCGTGGCTGCGGCGTAACCCTGCAGTGCTGCACATGATGCTCTTCCTTGCCGCGATCAATCTGGTGGCCTCCATGTACGAGGCGGCCTTCCCCGCCATGATGCTCTCCAGAGAGGGCGGCGGTGAGGAAGCCATGGGGCTGGTGAACGCGGTCATCGGCGCCGCCACACTGCTGGGCAGCATCATCGCCTCCGTGGCAAAGGCTCCCCGGAGCCGTGTGCGGGTGGTATGCAATACGCTGCTGCTGTCCATGGCGACGGAGAATATCATCCTTGCGCTGGGCCGCAGCGTGCCGGTATGGTGTGCAGGCGGCTTTCTGGGATGGATTGCCATCCCGCTGATGAACGCCAACCTGGACGTGCTCATGCGCACGAACATCCCGGTGGAAATTCAGGGGCGCGTCTTTTCGGCCCGCAACAGCCTGCAGTTTTTCACCATTCCGGTGGGATATTTCCTGGGCGGGTATCTGGTGGACCGGGCGTTTGAGCCGCTGATGGCCTCACAGGGCGCGAACTCGCTTCTGATCCGGCTCTTCGGTCAGGGCGGAGGCAGCGGCGCGGCATGCTTCTTTGGCTTTATATGGCTGATTGGTCTGTCCATCCCGCTGCTCTTCCGCTTCGACAGACAGATCTGGAAGATGGAACAGGAGGAATAACACAAATAACGGCCCGGGAGCGTCATGCTCCCGGGCTTTTCTGCATCATCAGCCAGTTTTGCCAGATCCTTCGCCACCGGGCGGGAAAATCGTCCTTTGCGGCGGAGGCGGAGGCCAGCAGATCAGCTGTGCAGACGGCCTCGTTTTCCCAGTACAGGTGAGCCTGACCGATGATATCCCCCGCCTGAACCGGCGCGGTCAGGATGTCCGGCAGGTCCACCACCAGCGTGGGCAGGGCGTTTTGCGGCACGGCGGCGGTCAGATCGGCGGCAAGGACGGCGGCGACGCTCGCCCCTCCGCTGCCCTCCACCGGGATAAGCCGAAGCTGCTCGCCCTGATTGAGAAGCGTTACGGCTTCGTACCGGGCGAAGGTCATATCCATCAGCCGGGCGGCCTCGTCGAACCAGTCGGGGCAGTTCAGCACTACGCCTATGATTTCCAGATCGTCCCGGCTGGCCCCGAAAACAAGACACCGGCCTGCCTTGCGGGTGTAGCCTGTCTTAACGCCGGTGGCCCCGTCGTAGGTGGTCAGCAGCCGGTTCTTGTTGTTGAGCACCCGGTCGTAGCTGCGGCCTTCCCACGGGATCGTCGCCCGCACGGTGGAGACGATCTCCCGGAACTCCGGGTGCGTCATGGCCTCCCGGGCGATCAGCGCCAGATCCCGCGCGGTGGTGTAATGCCCCTCGCAGGGCAGACCGTGGGGCGTGAGGAACACCGTGCTTTCGCAGCCCAGCGCTGCGGCACGCTCCGTCATCATCCGGCAGAAATCCTCCGTGCTGCCGCCGATATGCTCCGCGATGGCTACGGCTGCGTCGTTGCCGGAGGCCAGCATCAGCCCGCGCAGCATATCATGCAGGGAGAGCGTCTCGCCCTCGGACAGGTAGATGCTGGTGCCCGGCACCCCGAAGGCCTTGCGCCCGGCGGTGACCGGCGCGGACAGATCGCCCCGCTCCAGGGCCAGCAGCGCGGTCATCACCTTGGTGGTGGAAGCCATGGGCAGGGGCTCGTGCTCGTTGCAGGCAAGGAGCGTGCGGCCGCTGCGCGCGTCGATGACGATGCATGCCCGGGCGGAGGTGGCGACAGTCTCCCCGCGGGCGAGGGAGGGCAGCAGCAGGAGCGCTGCAAGGCAGATAATCAGCTTGCGCATGCCGTATCCCTCACATCAGCCCCTGCGAGCCGTCCTCCCGGCGCAGAAGATTCTTCACGTCCTCCACTACGCCGGGAATCAGCTCCACCATGCGGTCGGCCACCGTCATGGACTGGGCGGGCAGCATGCGGATGCTGTCGCCGCTGATGACCAGAAACCCTACCGGCTGTACCGACACGCCTGCCCCGCTGCCGCCTGCAAAGGGAAACTCTGCATTGGCAGGCAGGGGATGTCTTTTGTCCGGAGCGGGCAGATCGCCGCCTGCGGTGACGTAGCCGAAGCTCACCTTCGATATGGGGATTACCGTTGCGCCGCTGGAAGCCACCACGGGCTCGCCCACCACGGTATTCACGTCCACCATGTCCCTCATGGACGACATGGCGGTCTGCATCAGTTCGCCAATGGGATGATCCATTTTCAAGCCTCCTTGCCGGCAGGTTTGCGGGCGCGGCTTTCCTTCAGCCACGCAGCCGCCGCCATCAGGCCGGTGATCAGCAGTATGCCCAGCGGGATGGAAACCATACATTCCGCATACCAGCTGCTGCGGGAGGAGAAGAAATCCGGTTGGATGCGGATGCAGGCGCGTCTGCGGAAATCCGGCGGAAGGAAGGCTGCGACTGCACGCAGGGAACCGGTGAGCAGCGCGCATCGGGCTGCATCCTGCGTGGCGAGGCGCAGCAGGATGGTCAGACGGTGCAGGCGAAGGAACCGTCGCAGGAGGCTGCGGCAGCGGTTGGCCCGAAGAAAGGCCCGAAGCTGCTGAAGCTGCTTCGCTCCGCCCTGTGCGGGGGAGACTGAGCCCCTGCCGGTAAGAAGAATCAGCTGTCCATGCTGCATCCGGAAGGGGAGGCGGATCAATCCGGCGGTGAAGCGGCCTGTGAGCGTATCGGTGCGGATCAGCCGCAGGGCAAAGGGGATGGGAATCAGCGCCGAAAACGGCAGCAGAAGCAGAAAAATCAAGGTGTGCGGCCTCCTTTTTTCTCCAGTATGCCCATTGAGGGGCAGGGTATAAGGCCGTCCGCAGCGAATGATATAAGGTAACGCAAATGAAAAGGGGAGTATCGGATATGATCGGACTCATCGGAGCCATGAACGTGGAGGTTGAGAACCTCATTGCACATATGACGGACAGGCAGGAAAAGACCGTGGGCATGGATACCTTTGTCAGCGGCTGCCTTTTCGGGCAGGAGGCGGTGCTGGCGGTGTGCGGCCCGGGCAAGATCAACGCGGCGCTGTGTACCCAGAGCATGATTGTGAATTATCATCCGCAGTGGATTCTGAATCTGGGCGTGGCGGGTGCCGGCGAGGAGGGCGTATCCATCGGCGATATGGTGGTGGCGGAATGCGCTGTGCAGCATGACTGCGATACCTCGCCCATCGGCGATCCCGTGGGCCTGGTGAGCAAGATCAATCTGGTGCAGATTCCCTGCGACAAACAGCTGCACGATGCGCTGATGGCCGCCTGCGCTGCGGTGGAGGGCGTGAAGACCCACTCCGGCGTGATCGCCACGGGCGACCAGTTCATTCACTCGGGCGAAAAGCGCCGTGCCATCCACGAGCTGTTCGGCAGCAAGGCGGTGGAGATGGAGGGCGGCGCGGTGGCCCATGCCTGCTACATGAACGGCGTGCCCTGCGGCGTGCTGCGCTCTATTTCCGATCAGGCCGACGGCCGCTCCGATATGGATTACCCCGCCTTTGTGAAGCTGGCCGCCAGCCATTCCGAGCAGGTGGTGGAGAATCTTCTGCGGGCTATGGCTTAAGGGAATTGGCAATTTCCGATAAAACATTTGCCATTTTGCACGAATAAGCGTATAATAGACGTGCGAATTCGAATACAGATGGAGGAACACGGATGTATAAACTGCTGTTGGCGACGGATAAGCCGGAAATTGTTGCGGCGTATCAGGCTGTGCCCGCATGGGAGACGCTGGGCTTCCGGGCTCCGCGGGTCGTATCTACCGCCGGGGAGGCGCTGGAGAGCCTGAAGAAGTATCATGCCGACGCTGTGTCCATTGCCCTTCAGGCAGGGGAAGAGCAGAAGCTGCTGGATGCGCTGCTGCTGGATTACCCCATGCTGCCCATCACCCAGGCCGGCAATACCCGCGCCAATGTGGAGGGCACGGTGAGGGAGCTGGAGCTGCTGCTCAACCGCACCCACGCCGATTATTCTGACGACGATACCTCCGAGGCCGAAATGATGCAGCTGTGCCGGCATGAGTTTTTCCGGGCGCTCATCGGCGGAAAAATCCGCAGCAAGAGCGATACCCTCAGGTATCTGAAGCTCCTGCGCAGCCGGATGGATCCCGCCCGCAGCGCCGTGCTGGTGGAGCTGGCCCCCTCCAAGGACGACGGCTTCCTCCGCGGCCGCTGGCATTACGGCGTGGACAGGCTGGAGGTGGCGCTGCGCAATTTCTTCGGCGCGGAGCTGGAGGGTATGCGCGTGCTGGTGTCCGTGCTGCCGGACGACCGCATCTACCTCCTTTGCTGCACCATGCTGGGCGAAAAGGGCCCCGATACCGCTTCCATGGCAGGCCTTGTCACCGGGCATGCCCAGCAGTCCATCGACCATGTGCGGGAGTATCTTGACCTGCACCTGTCCATTGCGTCCATCCGCGTGCTGCCCACGCTGACTGCACTGACGGATATCTGATCAGATTATCTGCAAGGAGGATTTCATCATGGGTATCTTTGACACTATCGGCAACCTTGTCCGCAGCCAGCTCGTTGACGTGATCGAGTGGACGGACAATTCCTCGGATACCATGGTTCACAAGTACGACATGAACGGCAAGGAGATCATGATGGGCGCCCAGCTCACCGTGCGCGAGAGCCAGGTGGCGGTGTTTGTCAACGAGGGCCAGATTGCCGACGTGTTCCAGCCCGGCCGCTACGAGCTGCAGACCTCCAACATGCCCGTTATGACCGCGCTCAAGGCGTGGAAGTTCGGCTTCAACAGCCCCTTCAAGGCGGACGTGTACTTCGTCAACACCCGTCAGTTCCTTGACCGCAAGTGGGGCACCACCAATCCTGTGATGATGCGCGACACCGAGTTCGGTATGATCCGTCTGCGCGCCTTCGGTATCTACGCCTTCCGCGTCAGCGACGCTGCGGTGTTCCTCAAGGAGGTCTTCGGCACCAGCAGCATGTACACGGCGGACGAGGTGGAGGGCCAGCTGAAGCGTACGCTGGTGTCCGGATTGTCCGACGCCATCGCCGAGAGCAAGATTCCCGCGCTGGATCTGGCTGCCAACTATGACGAGCTGGCGAATTACGCTCTGCAGGCCAATGCTCCCAAGCTGGCTGCCCTGGGTCTGCAGCTGACCAGCTTCGTGATTGAGAACATCTCCCTGCCCGAAGAGGTGGAGAAGTCCATGGACAAGCGTACCTCCATGGGCGTGCTGGGCGATCTGAACCGCTACACCCAGTATCAGGCTGCCGAAGCCATGCGCGAGGCCGCCAATAATCCCAACGGCGGCGGTATGGCCAACGCCGGTATCGGCATGGGCGCGGGCATGGCCATGGGCCAGATGTTCGCCGGCGCGATGAACTTTGGTCAGCAGCCCCAGCAGGCTCCTGCACAGCCCGTGCAGAAGAGCGGCGGCTTCTGCAGCGAGTGCGGCAATCCGCTGGCGGCAGGCGCAAAGTTCTGCTCCAACTGCGGCGCGAAGCAGTCCGCCGGCAATGTGTGCCCCGGCTGCGGTAATGCGGTGCAGCCCGGCGCAAAGTTCTGTGCCAACTGCGGCCAGAAGCTGTAATGCAATCAAAAAAGGAAGCTGTGTGAACAGCTTCCTTTTTTTGTGCGATTTATCTGCGTCCGGGGCCGCCTGGGCCGCGCATGCCGCCGGGTCTGCCGGGGGAGTGCTGTCCGCGGGGGCCGCGCATGCCGGAGGCCGGACGGGAGGGCCGGGCGGGATGATCCATGTGCATGGGCCGCTGGACTGGACGGGGCTCAGGACGGAGAGGCCGCGGAGGATCCGCCCTGCGGACGGCGGGCCGGGGCGGTGCAGGCCGGCGGGCGGAGAACAAATTGGTTCCCCGGTGGGAGACGGTTTGCTTCACGGCGGAGCGTGCCAGCAGCGCGCCTGCGGCGGTGAGCACAGCCTTGCCCAGCGAGGGGGCGGCGGATTCCTCCTGCGCGGCGGATTCCTCCGTCCACGCGGTGGGAGCGGCCAGTCCGGTGTGCTGCTGATACATATGGTTGTGGAAGTCGATCAGGAAGCAGCCCAGCTGATAATCCGCCCTGCCGCTGAGGTTGAAGCGCAGCGACGCGCCCAGCGACAGCGTACATTCCTGCTGCCAGCCTGCGGGCTGGGTGCAGGAGATGGGGGCGGTGACAAACTGCTCCCACGTCCAGCGGCCCGTGCCGCCCTCACACAGGTAGTACAGGCCGGTATCCGTCAGCGCGAAGCCCTCCGTCAGCATGCCCAGCAGATTGAGCCGGTCAAAGCCGACGTAAACCTTCTCCCTGTCGGGAATCTCCATGGTGCGGCGCAGATCTGAAGCGCGCTCCAGCGGCGTGCCGAAGCAGCTTTCGTCCAGCGATGCGCTTTGCCCCATGCGTTTCAGTTCTTCTACGCAGCGCTCGTCAAGGGTAGGCGCGGCGGCTTTAGCGGCGGCGGTTTCATCATAATACGGATTGGGTGCGGCGGTATCGCAGTAGGCGCAGGTGATATAGGGCTGCGCAGCGTCCGGCGTCAGGGGCGCGCCGCAGCTGGCGCAGAGCAGTTTATCCATAAGCAGCAACTCCTGTTACTTGTATCCATAGTCTGATACAAGTGTAGCACAATCAGCTGCATGACGCAAGAAAAAACGCGCAGATGACGGAATCAGCTGCGCGCGGAAATATGGATCGGCTTACTGGGGCCGCAGCTCCAGCGCATCGTCTGCCGCTGCGTTGCGGATGATGAACGGGGCGCTCTGCACCGCCTCCTGCGCCATGGTCAGGCGACTGACGGACACCTCGTAGGCCATCTTGCCGATGACGGTGCCGTCCGCCAGCTGCTTCTGATAAGCGCGGGACTGGAAGCGGCCCATCAGCGACACCTTGTCGCCCACCTTCAGGTGGCTGGCAAAGCGGGCCGTGCGGCCCCATGTGATGCAGGGAATGTAGTCGCTCTTGCCGTAGGCGCGGTTGACGGCCAGCATCAGGTCGGCAATCTCCCGTCCGAAGGGCGTGGTGCGGTAGGACGGCGGCTTGCACAACGCGCCGGTGAGCTGCACCTGGTTGGGATTCTCGTCCGTGCTGATGGTCAGAAGCCTCTGGGCGAAGCCCGTGATCAGCAGCCGTCCTGCGCCCTCAATGACCTTGTTGTAGCTGCGCAGCTGTCCTTCGATGGCCAGCTGCTGCCCCACGTGCAGCGCGGATGGATCCGCCAGCCGCTCGCTGATGGTAATGGGTAATAGATCCTCCGCGCCGGAGAGACGCGGTACGGACAGTGTTGCATAGTAAAACTTCTCCCCGAAGACCTCGTGACCATACACGGGTTCATCCATGAGGACGCCTGACAAACGCAAGTAGTTTCCGATTTCTTCCATGATCAATCACCTTTCTTTTCTGTATGGATGCACCCGCGCGGAGGAGAGGGATCAATCCTCCGGGGCCGGATGCTGCCTGCCCTGAACGTCGATGGTGGTATCGCCCTCCAGCAGGATTTCGCCGGAAGGGATCATCTTCAGGCCCAGGGAGCGGTAATGCTCAAGGATGGCGGGCAGTGCTTCCACGATGTACTGGGAATCGTTGTGGAAGAGGATGATATCCCCCTTCTTCACCCCGTTGGTGGCCCGGCGGATCAGATCCTCCACGCCCCGGTTTTTCCAGTCCAGCGAGTCCACGCTCCATTGTACGGCTTCATAGCCCTCCTCGCGGGCGACGGTGATCACCTGATTGTTGTAATCGCCGTAGGGCGCGCGGAAGAGCGTGGGCCTCACGCCGGTGATGGCCTCCACCTTGTCCGACATGGCGTCCAGATCCCTGCGCATCGCGTCCGCAGAGAGCTGGGGCATGTGGTCGTGCTGATCTGAGTGGTTGCCGATCTCATGGCCGCGTTCGTGTATCGCCCTGACCAGATCGGGATACTTATCCACCCAGATGCCCACAAGGTAGAAGGTGGCCTTCGCGTCGTACTGATCCAGAATGTCCAGGATCTGCAGGGTCTTGTCGCCGCCCCAGGAAGCGTCGAAGGTGACGGAAATCACGTCATCCTCCCGCTCCACGGAGTAGACCGGCAGCTCTTTTTTGACCGCGACCACCGCTGTGGCGTCTGTCTGCAGGGGGCCTGCGTAGCAGAAGACCAGCAGGGCAAGGCACAGCGCCAGCGCAGTTTGCCGGATCCATAGCGCGGGGCGCGGATTGGGCTTTTCGGGAGGCGCCCAGTCCATGCTGCGCCGTCTGCGGGGTTTGAGGGGGGCAGGTTCAATCATGGGTATGCCACCATCCTTTCCAGAGTGTATGCGTATCTGCGGCCGGATAGTACTGTTGCGGCGCATATCGGCAAAGGAAGCGCCTTTGCGACAGAATATGCTGCGAAGCCGCAGCGGCCTCTGCATCATGGTATGAGGCGGCGCATGGGTACATGCGGAAAAATTGCGCCTGTGTGAACCATATCAGCCCTTCGTGGGTCTAACAGGTGACCGGTCGGAAGGGAACACAAAAGAACGGAGTATGCAGCTGTGACCAATGAAGAATTCATCCGCGCCATCGAAGGGATGACGCAGACCCTCTACCGGGTGAGCTGCACGCAGCTGCGCATCCCGGCGGACAGGGAAGACGCGGTGCAGGAGACGCTGCGGCGGGCATGGGAGAAACGGCACTCTCTGCGGGAGGAACGCTATATGCAGACGTGGGTGATTCGCATTCTGCTCAACGAATGCGACCGCATCCGCCGCAAAAGCGCACGGATGCAGCCCTCGCCGGAAATATCCGCCGTGCAGCCTCCGCAGGAGCAGGGCGCGCTGAAGCAGGCCATCCTCGATTTGGAGGAGAGCGTGCGTCTGCCGATTCTGCTGTACTACATTGAGGGATACAGCGTAGCCGAGACAGCGAGGATGCTGCATTTGCCGCAGGGCACGGTAAAGTCGCGGCTGTTGCGCGGACGCAGGCAGCTTCGGGCAATATTGGAAGAAGAGGTGTTTGAACCATGAAGCAGGCAGAAGATTTCCGGCAGGATTACGGCATGGCGGACGAAGCCTTCTGCCGGTGCATCCGGGAAACGCTTTTGGATCTGGAGCGAAAGGAGGCGCGGCCTGTGAGAAAGATCAGGTGGAGTGCAGCGATCGCGCTGGCGCTGGCAATGCTGGCCTGCACCGCAGCCGTGGCAGCGGTGGTGAGCGGCTGGGGCATGATGGATATGGTGAATGTGGAAGGCTTGAACATTGAGCCGGAGGAGACGCACGGCGTGGTGCTGACGGAGGTGGAACAGGTAAGCGGAGAGAATGATTATGCTTCACTGACCATCCGGGAAGCTGTGTATGACGGCGTTTGCGCCTATATCGTCATGGATCTTGTACCCAAGGAAGAGAACGTGCTGATGGTGCCTGAATGGCTGGATCCGGACAGGGATGCAATCGGTTTGATGGACTGCAGCAACGGAAGCAATGTGACGATTGCGGAATGGGCAGCCGAAAAGGGTTTTGAAAGGATTTTGCAGTTTAATGGATTGGGCGGCTATGCTTTCCACGTCAATGAGAACGGTTCTGTGACGTTGATGGAGGTCAGACGGCATGAAATCATTGCACCGGCGGAGGAACTGCTGCAGACAACCTATCGTGGACGAGCTGCGGTCTCGCTCAATTGGTATCAGGAACCGGAGAAGCCGAACAAGAATATTGATGTTCCGTTCGTGCTTCCTAACAGCGGCGGAACGGTGAAACGCTATGTCAGCGAGAATGCCACGGACTTTCACGGACTGATGGATGCACAGGTGAAGCTGGAGATCATCAAAACAGGCTTTACCAATTATGCTGTCATCAGAAGTGTGGGAAAAGACTTTGAGTACATTACTGTCAAAGATGGAGAATATCTTCATACGGACTATACATTTGTGCTGATTGACAGCAATAACCATGCAATCCCTGACGGTGCGGTTCATTATTCCGTAAATGCGGATGAAGAGATTCTTTCGACGGTTAAGCTTGACGAAGTGCCGCAGAAGCTTCAGGTGAGGCTGGTAAAGTCGACCTTTGGCGAGGAACAGCGATACGACGGAGTGTATCTTACCAAGCTGCACAGCAAAGGGGAGGTCATTGAAACATTTTCGATGGGCGATGCAATAGAGTACCAGTTCAACAGCACAATGATCGCCAGGGATTATGCTTTGAAGGAATACTTCGTCCGTCGGGAAGCTACCCTTGCCGAACCTGTTGCATTTGAAGGAGCAGGCGTTGTGCTGGAAAGAATGAGGCTTTCAACGTATGCATGGCAGACGACTTACGAGATAAGCTTATCTGTGCAGCCGCACAAGTCCACGAAGAAAGGAATGGTCTACAAGCAGGTGAGGTTTGAGATTGTGGATGATGAAGGAAATGTGATCAGCAATTCTCAAGGTATGGGATCGGTGAATATGTATAAGGGAACGCTGCCGTTCAGCTCATTGCCCGACAGCCTGCGGGTGAGAATCAAGGTATATGACAAAAATGGCATGATTGAATACGGACCGGTTAGCGTGCAGCTGACAAAAGAATAAGCATGCGGACTGTCTCTCGTTGGAGACAGTCCGTCTTTTTTTGCCTGTGCAGGAACTTTTTCCGTCTGTGGGGAGTCTAATGGGTGAGCGCTCAAATGAAAGGGGAAGCCCCATGACCAAGGATGAATTTGCACGGCGTATTCTGGAAATGTCGCCGATGCTTTACCGGCTGTGTTATACACAACTGTCCCAGCCCGCCGACCGGGAGGATGCGGTACAGGAAACCGTCCGCCGGGCGTGGGAACACCGGGACAAGCTGCGGGACGAACGGTACATGCAGACCTGGGTGGTGCGGATTCTGTTGAATGTGTGCGACACGCAGCGCAGGAAGAACGGACGTCTGCTGCCCGTGGAGGTGCTGCCGGAGCAGGGGACGGAGGTGGCGGAGAATGCCCCGCTGCTGGAAGCCCTGTGCATGCTGGAGGAAAAGTACCGCCTGCCCATTCAGCTACATTACATTGAGGGCTGCGACGTGGCGGAGGTATCCGCTATGCTGCACCTGCCGCAGGGAACGGTGAAGTCGCGTATGGCGCGGGGGAGGGCCAGATTGCGCGAAATGCTCAAAAGCGAGGTGTTTGAGGGATGACAGGGAAGAATTTCCGCGATGCATTTCCGATAATGGACGAGGGGTTCCGGTGTGCCGTCCTTCAGGCGCTGGAGGATATCGGAAAGGAGCGCGAGCCCGTGAAGAGGAAAATCAGCGTAGGCGCGGTGCTGGTCGCCGCGATTGTGATGCTGGCTGCGGTAGCTGCTGCGGCTGTGGTCGGCGGATGGGGGATGATGGACTTTCTGGAAGGGAAGTCGTTGCCTGAGGCGGGAGAAATGATTCAGTCCATGGAAGGTCAGACGGCAGAAACGGAACTGGCAACCTTCACCCTCAAGGAGGCGTTGTATGACGGATATGGCGTATACATGACTTTCTCGGTAAGGTCGAAGGATCCGACAAAGTTCCTGTTGCCGGGGGGGCAGATTCCGGGAAACAAGCTGAGCAATCTGAAAGAAGACGGGGCTGATTTGACCATCGGGGAATACGCAGAAGGCAAAGGTTATGAAGGGTATACCTATGTCGGCGCGGAGATTGACTACAAGAGCGAAGTCAATAGGGGGAGCGCAGACGGCCTGATGTTTAATACCAGAGCGCATCTGGAGGAGGATGACTCGCTGACCCTGATGCTTGCTGCTGTGGCTTCGGATCTCGGGGAGGGTCAGCTGACCTTACAGATGATGTGCGGCGCATCGGATGTGAATCTGACGGATACGATTGTGTGGCAGGATCGTCCCAGCGTGCAGAAGGCTTCACTCCTGCTGAAACTGCAAAAAACGGATACGGTGCGGAGGGAAAGGATCAGCAGGGAAACGGTGGATATGCCCGCTGTCGGCATGACGATCCAGCGTGTGCGGCTGATCCAGACTCCGCTGACCACGTATTACGAGGTTGACTATACTCCTTACGAGAAGTTTGTCTACAATGGATCCATACGGCGGAATAAGGCTTATCTGTTCGGTGTTGTAAACGGGGAAGGGAAGGTCGTGTACCGTTCTGCGGTGGCCAATATTTCCTCCATGTGCATGGTTGACCGGGAAACGGGCATGTGGCGTGCGCTCGGCACGCTGCCGGCTTCGGAAACGCTGCCGGATGAACTGCAGCTCCGGGTCAGTATCATTGATGATCCTTCCAACTGGACCAGCGAAACCGTGACAATTCGCTTTCCGGAATAAAAACAGGGCCTCTTCATCAAATGAAGAGGCCCTTTCTGTGTCAGCAGCCTACCAACCATCGTCGGAGGGCTATGCCCTCCGACTTCATTCGTATCCCGGGGCTTTGCCCCGGGGGCGGGGAGTTTTTCGCTCTGCGAAAAACATTCCTTACAGTTGTGAACGGCCGGGAGCGGCCTTCGAGCCGCGACCCGTGAACAACTGCCAAAACTCAACAAAGTGGCCTTTCGGCCACTTTTTTTGAATGCGCGTCAGCGCATTAGTACATTCCGCCCATGCCTGCGCCGCCGGCGGGAGCAGCGGGTTCGGGCTGGGGAATATCAGCCACCAGAGATTCGGTGGTCAGCACCATCGCGGCCACAGAGGAAGCGTTCTGCAGGGCGGAACGGGTCACCTTGGTGGGATCAATAATGCCGCGCTCGATCATGTCCACGTACTCGTCCTTCAGGGCGTCGTAGCCATAGCCGGGCTTGTTCTCGCGCTTGATGTTCTCCACGATCACGGAGCCGTCGATGCCGGCGTTCAGGGCGATCTGACGGATGGGCTCCTCCAGCGCGCGCAGCACGATCTGCACACCGGTCTTCTGATCGCCGGAGGTGGTCTCCAGCAGAGCCTTCACGTTGCCCAGCACGCTCAGCAGGGCGATGCCGCCGCCGGGCACAATGCCCTCCTCGGTAGCGGCGCGGGTAGCGGCCAGAGCGTCCTCGATGCGCAGCTTGCGCTCCTTCATCTCGATCTCGGTGGCAGCGCCAACCTGGATCACAGCCACACCGCCGGCCAGCTTGGCCAGGCGCTCCTGCAGCTTCTCACGGTCATACTCGGAGGTGGTGTTCTCGATCAGGCCGCGGAGCTGAGCCACACGGGCCTGGATGTCGGCGGTGGAACCGGCGCCGTCCACGATGATGGTGTTCTCCTTGGAGACCTTCACCTGACGGGCCTGACCCAGCATATCCAGAGTGGTCTGCTTCAGGTCCATACCCATGTCGGAGGAGACCACCATGCCGCCGGTCAGGATGGCCATATCCTGCAGCATATCCTTGCGGCGGTCGCCGAAGCCGGGGGCCTTGACGGCCACGCAGGTGAAGGTGCCGCGCAGCTTGTTGACAACCAGGGTGGACAGAGCTTCGCCTTCCACGTCCTCGGCGATGATCAGCAGCTTCTTGCCCATCTGCACCACCTGCTCCAGCAGGGGCAGGATCTCCTGAATGTTGGAGATCTTCTTGTCGGTGATCAGGATCAGCGGATCATCCAGCACGGCTTCCATCTTCTCGGTATCGGTGACCATGTAGGCGGAAGCGTAGCCGCGGTCAAACTGCATGCCCTCCACGGTGGTCATGCCGGTGGTCATGGTCTTGGACTCTTCGACGGTGATCACGCCGTCAGCGCCCACGATTTCCATGGCGTCGGAGATCAGCTTGCCGATGGTCTCGTCAGCGGCGGAGTTGGCGGCAACCTGAGCCACGGCCTGCTTGCCGGTGATGGGCTGGGACAGCTCGCGCAGAGACTCCACGGCAGCCTCGGTGGCAGCCTGGATGCCCTTCTTGAGCACCATGGGATTGGCGCCCGCGGCCAGGTTGCGCAGACCCTCGCGGATGATGGCCTGAGCCAGCAGGGTCGCGGTGGTGGTGCCGTCGCCGGCCACGTCGTTGGTCTTGGTGGAGACTTCCTTCACCAGCTGAGCGCCCATGTTCTCAAAGGGATCTTCCAGCTCGATCTCCTTGGCGATGGTCACGCCGTCATTGGTGATCAGGGGAGCGCCGTACTTCTTGTCCAGCACGACATTGCGGCCCTTGGGGCCCAGGGTGATCTTGACGGTATCGGCCAGGGCGTTGACGCCCTTTTCCAGGCTGCGGCGAGCCTGCTCGCCGAATTGAATCTGCTTAGCCATAATGCTTATTCTCCTTTTACTTCACGATGGGGATTATTCGACAACAGCCAGGATGTCGTTCTGACGGACGATGATCAGCTCTTCACCGTCGATCTTCACTTCAGTGCCGGCGTACTTGGAGTAGATGACCTTCTGGCCTACTTCAACCTGCATAACAACTTCCTTGCCATCCACGTTGCCGCCGGGGCCAACAGCCAGGACTTCAGCCATCTGAGGCTTTTCCTTGGCGGCGCTGGTGAGGATCAGGCCGGACTTGGTGGTTTCTTCTGCTTCGACATTCTTGATGACAACGCGGTCACCCAGGGGCTTCACGGTCATGATTGGTTCCTCCTGCATGATGATAGGTTTTAGCACTCCAAAGGGGAGAGTGCTAAACAGCACTCTTATTATATCCTATTTCCACCATACTGCAAGAGGAACAA
>JAFURI010000047.1 GCA_017471885.1 Clostridia bacterium
GACGGGCAGCACGGCAAGCGGGGCAGCGGGAGGGCTCGTTCTGGAAGCCCTTCTCAGCGAAGAAAGCCTGCTCGGAAGCGGAGAACACGAATTCGTTGCCGCAGTCACGGCAGGTGAGAGTCTTGTCCTGATACATGGTGGAAAACCTCCTAAAATGATTTACCCATACCAACGCCATTCAACAGTTCCAGGATTCCCGACATTGGTTGATCACCAAAGGAGGACTGAACCTTGTATACCTGGATGGGCTTCGCGTGATATTATACCACGGTAAAATCCAATTGTACAGCCCCGAAAAAAACTTTTTCTCAGCAGCCGTTCAGAAACAAATTTTGCAGAAAAACTTGCATCATATCACTTTTCCCTGCTATTTGTCACTTGAAAAAATCACATAAATCAGGAATAATTAGTATAAAGTTTGTACCAGCGGCGCGAATCCTGCCTTTGGGCTGTGTATGATTCCTGCCTGATCGGATATAATATATCTTGGTACACAACACTTGTTGGAGGCGTATTATTATGGATTACAAAGACCTGGGTAACCGAGTCAGGACAGTACGTCGTCAGCAGTCGCTTACGCAGGAACAGTTGGCGGAAAAGGTAGGCATTTCCGCTTCCTTCCTTGGCCACATTGAACGCGGCACCCGCGTGGCCAGCCTTGATACACTGGTCGCCCTGTGCAACACGCTGAATGTGACGCCTGAATACCTCCTCAGCGCAAGCCTGCATAATTTTGATCACAAGATGCCAGAGGGACTCAATGACCGTGAACGCGCCAAGCTGGGCGAATTCCTGCGGATGGCGCAGGACATGGTCCGCGATTGGGACGAGTAACGGCAAGTGCTTTTCAGCCTGCCGTCTGCAAGCTAAACGATTGATCGCCGATCAGTCGTTTTTTTGTAAAACTGTATACAGCATGCTGCATGCACATCTGCAAAAGCCGTCGGTATCCTTATCGTGATACCGACGGCTTTTGTTCACGTCCTGGATATTCTGTTCAGCCCGGCGTTTAGCTCCAGCAGCTGATCCTTCGTCAGCTGTACGCCCGCCGCGCCCATCAGCGACGTCAGCCGCAGGACGGTGAAGCCGCCCAGCATCTTCATCATTTCAGGCGTCATGTCAAAACCCATCACCTTGCCGCCCTGAAGCCCTTCCTGAAGCTGCCGGAGACAATCGGCAAGCAGCGCGCCGGCCTGCGGCGAGCGCAGCACGTCGCTCATGCGGTCGTTGAGCGAATAAAAGCCTTCGGGCGAGGTGATATCAAACCAGTTGAGTACCGCGCCCTTTTCCTTCAGCCTGTACGCTTCATTGAATTTCTCCACCCTGCGGATGCGGCAGCTGTCCCGGCACTCCCCCGCCCGCGCCTCCAGCAGGGATTCTCCCTGATTGGGCACATTAAAGTAGAAGAAATGCTCCGGCGATCGCTGCCTTCCCAGCAGTCTGCCGTTGACCAGCAGCTCCACCTCCGGCTGATTGCTGTACACGGTGACCCGCGTCGTTTCCTCCTCCCTGTCCCTGTACCGCTTGCCGCAGATGTGGACAAAGGGCTCGTCGGACAGCCATGCCTTATAGGCATAGAAAGCATCCTTTTTGTATCGGCGGTCGAAGGTCATCAGCCCCTTGTGATTCTGTCCGTTCTCGCCGCCCTCCGCACGGTTGTCCGCACCGAAGTCAAACATGTTCCACACATGGGTTGCCCACAGGTATTTGCGGGTGAACAGCTGTCGGATCAGCTCCTCATGATAGTGCGCCTGATATTCCTCCGTATAGTCGCCCTGCACCGGATGAGCGGTATGCCAGTCCAGCGCTTCGCAGCCGTACTCCGAGCAGCCGATGGGCGTATCCGGATGCTCCCGGTGGAAGCGGTCAAACCATGGGCCGTTCATATCCGTATCGCCGCCGTACCAGCCGAAGTAATGGTTGTAGCTCACCGCATCGGGAATCTTGAGGTACTCTGCAGCCGGATCACACATGGAGAGCGCCGCCACCGCCGTCAGCCGGGTGGGATCAAGGCGATGGCACAGGTCGTTGAGCTCCCGGTGGGCGTCGATCAGGTCGGGATCCTCCGCGCCGTTCATGGTAATCTCGTTGGACAGCCCCCAGACCGCAATGGACGGATGATGGCTGCACTGCACAATCAGCTCCGTCATCTGGCTGACGGCATTCGCCCTCCCCTGCGGCACATGGCGCGAGATGTAGGGAATCTCCGCCCACACCACCAGTCCCTTCTCATCGCACAGGTCGTAGAAGTACTGGTCATGCTGATAATGCGCCAGCCGTACCGTGGAAGCTCCCAGCTCCATGATGTACTTCATGTCTTCCTCGTGATGCTCCCTTGTCAGCGCATTGCCTGCACCCCATCTGTCCTGATGCCGGCTCACGCCCCGCAGAGGATACTCCTGTCCGTTGAGGATGAACCCCCTGTCCGGATCCACCGCAAAGCTGCGGCATCCGAAGCGCAGCCTGACGCTGTCCAGCACCTCGTCCCCCTTCAGCAGCTCCGCCTCCGCCGTGTACAGGTACGGATCCTTCCGTCCGTGCCACAGGTGCGCGTTCTTCAGCAGCACGGGCGGAAGCTTCTCCCCTGCCGCAGCCTCGCACATGCCTGCCACGCGGCCCTCTCCGTCCCGGATGACGCACCGAACCCGCAGCTCTGCCTTCGGGCCGCACACCCATGCTTCCACCCGGACGCGCGCGTCGCAGCCTGTCATCTCCGGCGTTACGTTCATTCCCGGCCCGCCGTGGTACAGGAGGTCAAAATGGCTCTCCCCCA
Organism: Clostridia bacterium; assembly: GCA_017471885.1. Classification (GTDB taxonomy): domain Bacteria; phylum Bacillota; class Clostridia; order Christensenellales; family Aristaeellaceae; genus UBA11524. The sequence goes on from JAFURI010000047.1 coordinate 2,774, forward strand.
CGCAGATCAGCTTCACGTCCCGGTACAACCCGCCGTAGAAGGTAAAGTCCGCCATCTGCGGATAGACGTCCTCCCGGGGCGAGTTGTCCACGCTGACGGCGATCACGCCGCTCTCCTTCAGTCCCTGCGTGATATCCACCCGCCACGCGGAGTATCCGCCGTGATGCTCCGCAAGCTTCACGCCGCCCACATATACCTCCGCCGAGGAGTTGGCTCCTCCGATCTCCAGATAGTACTTTTCCGCAGCCGGGAGCTCATCCCGCTCCAGCTCCTTCACATACCAGCAGCGGCGGCGGTCGTAATCGCTTCCGCCGTCCTGCCCGTCGATGGCGTTCCACGTGTGGGGAAGATTCACCCAGTACCTCGTCTCCGGCAGACCGGCAGGATCCTTCAGTTCTTCCTTGGTAAAGGCCCATTTCCTGTTGAGATTCACAGTTTGACGCATACTTCTTTCCTCCTCATTGCCCGCGCCTTTGCTTCAGCGCCGCCACGTTCTCCTCCACCTGCTTTTTGCGCAGCGGATACCACCAGCGCAGGATCGCCGCCAGCGCCAGAAGCCCCAACGCCGGGGCCAGCGTGGAAATGCTGAAGATCCCCTCCGTCACCTGCGGATCAAAGGCCGTCTGCTGCGTGTAGCCGATGGCAGACAGCAGCGCGCCGCTCAATCCAGCCGCAGCTGCCTGCCCCATCTTGCGGGCGAAGGAGTACAGGGCGTAAATGGAGCCGTCCTCGCGCACGCCGGTGCGCAGCTCGGAATCGTCGATCACGTCGGTGATCAGCGCCCACGACACCATGGTGAACACCCCCAGACCGAACCAGCTCACCGTCTGCAGCCCCACATACGCCCATACACTGCGGGGCCGCCATGCAAACAGAATCAGGTTCACCACCGCCGCCAGCACGCACGACGCCGCCGACACCTCCGCCTTGCCCCATCGCTTTGCCGCAGGCCGGGCCAGAGCCGCGGCAATCAACATGCCGCCCAGCATCAGCACCGTGGATACGGACTGCGCCTGCGGGCTCCGGTAGTAGTTGGGGAACACGAAGCCCGCCATGGACTGCATGGTCATCTGGGACAGAAGCATCACCACAGAGGCGGCGATGATGGAGATCAGCGCCCGGTTCTGCAGCGCGTTGCGCAGCATGTCAACCACGCTGTGCCTGCGCTGCCGCAGCTGCTCCTCCCGTTCCGGCTCAGTCCGCTCCAACGTCAGGTAATAACAGGCCAGATGACACGCCACCGCCAGCAGGGAGCATACTCCCGCCACCAGCGTGAAACGGCCTCCGTCCAGCACGGTGTTGCCCGCCGCGTCCGTGGTATAGGCTGCCAGCGGCACCGCCACGCCGACAAAGGCTCCTGCAAAGGTTGCGCCCAGCGAACGCCAGGTGGACAGGCTCTGCCTGTGATCAGGCTCCGGGGAGATGGCCGAAGCCATGGATCCGTAGGGAATATTGACCGCCGTGTAGAACACCGAGCTCCACAGGATATAGCACACCGTCAGGTATGCAATGCGCAGGCCCATGGGAAGCGCAGCCACATAGCCCTGATACAGCAGGAAGGAGCTCAGCGCCGCGGGGACGCTCATGCGGCGGATCCACGGCCGGAACCTGCCATGTCTGGTTACAGGGCTGCGGTCACAGATGCGGCCCATGGTCACGTCCGTGAAGGCGTCCACAAAGCGGGCCGCCATCATGATCACGCCGATCACCGCCGCGTCCACGCCCGCCACGTCCGTATAGTATTTCATCAGGAAGGACGAGGCCAGTATGAAGGTGAAGTCGTTGCCAAAATCGCCGAAGAGATATCCCAGCTTGTCCCTCATACCAAAGGGACGCGTCATCCGTTTGTCCGCCACGGTGCACAATCCTTTCGCGGCCCATTCAGCTTCCGTCCCTGCGCAAGCTGCGCCTGCGATAGTATGACCGCCTTCGCCCGCGCTCTATACGCAAAAAGCAAAGGCTCCTGCTGAAAAGCAGGAGCCTTTGCGGTTTCGGGCTTTTGATGGTCTGAGGCGCTCCGTTTTTTTATCCGGAGCGGCTTTCGTTTATTTCAGCGTCCAGCCGTAATCGTTGTGATAGACCATCATTTTTGTCATGCCGCCGTCAATGCAGACGTTTTCGCCCGTGATGAAGCCCGCCTTGTCCGAACACAGAAACAGCGCCATGTGCGCGATATCCATCGGATTTCCCACCCGGCCCGCGGAATGCTGATATGCGTCCGGCCCCTCATAGACGGTATAGGCCGTGTCGATCCATCCCGGAGATATGCTGTTGACCCGCACTCTTCCGGCAAGGCTCGCCGCCAGCGCATGGGTCAGCGCCGCAATACCGCCCTTGGCGGCAGTGTAGCTCTCCGTACCGGGCTGACTCATCCTGTCCCGGGAGGAGGAAATGTTCACAATCGCCGCGCCGGGAGCGAAATATGGCAGGAACAGCTTCGTCAGGTAGAAGGGCGCAGTTACGCCCACGTCCAGCGCGCTGCGGAATTCCTCCCAGCTGCAGTCCTCAATTCCCCGCGTCAGGGGCTTGGCGTTGTTGATCAGATAATCCACCTTGCCGGCTTTGTCAATCACATGGGCGGCGAAGCGCTCCAGCGTGTCCCTGTCGCCGATATCCCCCTCAAAGTGATCGCCCGGCCGGATATCAATCACGAATACGTCCGCGCCGTTTTTTCTGAACTCCTCCGCAATGCACCGCCCGATGCCCTGCGCGCCGCCGGTGATCACCGCCGTTTTTCCCTGAAACATGTCCCTGCCTCCCCTGTACAAAGAGCGCGCCTGCCTCTGTGCAGACGCGCCCCGTCATGCTTATTCCTGTCCTGCCTTGCTCTCATTGACCAGCTTCTGCAATTCGTCCATGAAGGTACCCAGATCGGTAAACTTCCGGTACACGGCAGCAAAGCGCACATAGGCCACGTCGTTGAGGGCCTTGAGCTCGGCCATCACCATATCGCCGATGCGGCTGGAGCGGATCTCCCCGTCCATGGAGGCGTAGGCCGCCTGCTCGATGCGCGCAGCCATGCTTTCAATCTGCTGCATGGACACGGGCAGCTTCTCGCAGGCATGCAGCATGTCGCCCTTGATCTTGCTCACGTCAAAGGCTTCGCGGCGGCCGTCGCGCTTGACCACCATCAGCGGCAGCAGCTCAATCTTCTCATAAGTCGTAAAGCGCCGTCCGCAGCCCATGCACTCCCGGCGGCGGCGGATGCTGTTGCCCTCTTCCGTGGGGCGGGAATCAATAACCTTGCTCTCCGTGCTGTTGCAGTACTGGCAGCGCATACGCTTTTCCTCCGGCTTCATCGATTGCTTCCATGATTGCTTCTATTATAATCCATTCCCGCACAGGTAGCAAGGCTGTATTTTTCCGGTTTCCCGTCTTGCACATTCGCCGGGCAACTGCTACAATATAGAATGAAGTATTATGTAAATGAGGGCTGCACACATGAACGTTATGGCAAAAATCAAAACCCTCTTCGGCGCTCAGGACATGACAAAGGGCAACATCCTCAACTGTATCCTGAAGTTTGCCATCCCGCTGCTGATCGGCAACATCGCCCAGCAGATGTACAACACCGTGGACTCCATTGTGGTCGGCAAATATGTGGGCGACACGGCACTGGCCGCCGTAGGCACCGCAGGACCCATTATGAATCTGCTGCTGGTGCTGTTCATGGGCGTATCCACCGGTGCGAGCATCCTCGCCGCCCAGTACTACGGCGCCAAGGACCGTCCCACGCTGGATAAGGTCATCGGCAGCGCGCTGTTCCTGCTGTTCCTCTCCGGCCTGATCATGATGGTGGTGGGCTATTTCGCCTCCCCCGCGCTGATCCAGATGGTCTCCCCGCCGGAAGCCGTGGCTGTGGGCGCTACCGCGTATCTGCAGATTTTCTTCATCGGCATCGTGGGCTGCTCCATGTACAACATCATCTCCGGCATCCTGCGCGGTCTGGGCGACAGCGTGTATCCGCTGATCTTCCTGATCATCGCCTGCCTGCTGAATATCGTACTGGATCTTCTGTTCGTGGCAACCTTCGGCATGGGCGTGGCCGGCGTGGCCTGGGCTACCATTATTGCGCAGGGCATCTCCGGCATCCTGTGCCTGATCCGCCTGTGCCGCATGACGGACGTGGTGACCGTTTCCTTCCGCGCAGCTGTGAAGCCCAACGGCGCCCTGACCAAGAAGCTGTGTCTGCTGGGCCTGCCTGCCGGCATCACCCAGGCTATCTTCTCCATGTCCGCCATTATTGTGCAGAGCCTGACCAACTCCCTGGGCGAGGCCATGATCGCCGCCAACACAGCCATCATGCGTGTGGACGGCTTCGCCATGATGCCCAACTTTACCTTCGGTACCGCCGCCACCACCTTCGCCGGACAGAACATTGGCGCCCGCAAGCTGGATCGTCTGCGTAAGGGCACCAAGGATCTGCTGATGCTGGCCGTGGGCACCTCCACCGTGCTGGTACTGTGCATCCTGCTCTTCGGCTATCAGCTGATCGGTCTGTTCACCTCCACGCCCCTGACCATGCAGCTGGGTCAGACCGGTCTTCGCTGGCTGGCCTTCGGCTACATCTGCTTCTCCGTGACGCAGGTGCTGCAGGGCAATATGCGCGGTGCCGGCGAAACCATGATTCCCATGTGGATTTCCATCATCAACACAGTTGTGCTGCGTATGCCGCTGGCCTACCTGCTGGCCTTCCTGACCCGCTGCCCCGAGTGGCCCAACGGCCGCCCCGAAGCCATCTTCGGCAGCCTGCTGCTGTCCTGGATCATGGGTATGATCATGTCTGTCATTGCCTATCGCTCCGGCAAGTGGAAGCGCCGCCTGCCCGCCGAGCTGCGCGAAGGCAGGTAATTCCCCATCGTTTATACCGGCCGTCGCCCCCAAAGCGGCGGCTGATTCCATCTGATCAACAAGGAGGTAATCCCATGACTCTTGAACAGGCCATCGCCAAACTCAACGAGTTCCAGACCGCCGCCACCGCCTACGGCCACGCCATGGGCGTGATGTATGTGGACGGCGATACCGCCGCACCCGCCCTGTCCTACAAGGGCCGCGGCAACACCATGGCCTACCTGTCCGGCATCACCTACAAGCTGGTGGTGAACGACGAGACCGCCGAAATCTGCCAGACCATTCTGGACAACCGGGACAAGGTGACCGACGTGCAGGCCCGTCAGGCCGAGTTGCTCAAGGAAGAATACGAGGATATGACCCGCATCCCTATGGATGAGTTCGTGGCCTATCAGCAGATCCAGACCGAAGCCGCCGCCATCTGGCACGAGGCCAAGGAAAAGAGCGATTACGCCATGTTCGCGCCTTATCTGGAGAAGCTGATCGACTACAACCGCCGCTTCGCCTCCTACAAGGACAGCAGCAAGCCTGCCTATGACGTGATGCTGGACGGCTATGAGAAGGGCGCGTCCACCGCCACGCTGGATCCCTTCTTCGCCACCCTGCGGGAGAAGCTGACCCCCGTCATCCTCGCCGTGGCTGATAAGCCCGCGCCCCGCACCGACTTCCTTGAAAAGAGCTTCCCGGTGCATATCCAGCGCGAGTTCTCGAGCCGGCTGATGGCCATCATGGGCATGGATCCCCAGCGCTGCACCATCGCAGAGACCGAGCATCCCTTCACCTCCGGCTTCAACAAGTGGGACGTGCGCATCACCACCCATTATCACGAGAACAACGTAGCCTCCAGCATGTACAGCGTGATTCACGAAGGCGGCCATGCCCTGTACGAGCTGGGCACGGCGGACGATATCCAGTTCACCTCCCTGGCCACCGGCGCAACCATGGGTCTGCACGAGAGCCAGAGCCGCTTCTATGAGAACCTGATCGGCCGCAGCCTGCCCTTCTGCCGCGTGGTGCTGCCCGTGATGCAGGAGCTCTTCCCCCGGCAGATGGAGGGCGTGACCGCCGAAATGCTCTACGCCGCCGTCAACAAGGCCCAGCCTTCCCTGATCCGCACCGAGGCGGACGAGCTGACCTACGCCATGCACATCATGATCCGCTATGAGATGGAGAAGCTGATGTTCAACGGCGACGCCAAGGTCAGCGAGCTGCCCGCGCTGTGGAACAAAATGTACAAGGATTATCTGGGCGTAACCGTGCCTGACGACCGCCGCGGCATCCTGCAGGATACCCACTGGTCCGGCGGCATGTTCGGCTACTTCCCCTCCTATGCGCTGGGCAGCGCCTACGGCGTGCAGATGCTTTCCAACATGGAGAAGGACGTGGACGTGTGGGGCGCCGTCGGCAAGGGCGACCTGACCCCTGTCACCGCATGGCTGGGCGACAAGCTGCACCGCTACGGCAAGCTTCTCACGCCCGACAAGCTCCTGCTCAACGCCATGGGCGAGCCCTTCAATCCCGTGTGCTACACCGACTACCTGACGAAGAAGTTCTCCGAGCTGTACAAGCTGTAAGTCTGGGAAACACGAGGGGGGGGCTTCGCCCCTTTTCTCCGCCCATCCAGGCTGACGGTGAAGGGGCACGCCGCGCCTCATCTTGACCGACGGGGCTTCGCCCCTTTTTTCCGCCCGTCTTGACTGACGGTGAAGGGGTACGCCGCGTCCCACCTTGACCGACGGGGCTTCGCCCCTTTTCTCCGCCCGTCTTGACTGACGGTGAAGGGGTACGCCGCGTCCCACCTTGACCGACGCATGCATGGTTGGGTACACCAGAGAGAAAAGCCGCAGGCTCCGCGTCGCGGCGCGTCTGTAAAGAAAAGAGTCGAAGACTCCGCCGTGACCCCTGCAAAATGGCGCGTCGGCTATGCCGGTCGCGCCTGCAGACCAAGTTACATCCTACCCGAACGGGAGTCCAGAGGGATGAAATCCCTTTGGCGGGGTGCAGGGGCAGCGCCCTTGCCAGCCCCCTCGTATCTCCCACCAGGAGGTGCATCATGACACTTCAATCCATCATCAACGAAAGCAGCCGCATCGTCTTCTTCGGTGGTGCGGGCGTGAGTACAGAATCGGGCATCCCCGATTTCCGCAGCACGGACGGACTGTATCACCAGCAGTACGATTATCCGCCGGAAACCATCCTGTCGCATACATTTTTCATGCGTCAGCCGGAGGAGTTCTTCCGCTTCTACCGCGCCAAGATGCTCCCGCTGGAGGCTCAGCCCAACGCCGCACACCTGAAGCTGGCCGAGCTGGAAAAAGCCGGCAAGATGACCTGCGTCGTCACGCAGAACATCGACGGCCTGCACCAGAAGGCCGGAAGCCGCGTGGTGCATGAGCTCCACGGCAGCGTTCACCGCAACTACTGCATGAAGTGCGGCAAATTCTACCCACCGGAGTACATCCGCGACAGCAGGGAGCCCATCCCCCTTTGCTCCTGCGGCGGACGCATCAAGCCCGACGTGGTGCTCTACGAGGAAGGGCTGGATGACGACACCGTGGCTTCCGCCATCAGCGCCATTCGCCGCGCGGATACCATGATCGTGGCCGGCACCAGCCTCACGGTGTATCCCGCCGCAGGTCTTCTGCATTACTTCCGCGGCAGGCACCTGGTGCTGATCAACCGCGACCAGACCCCCATGGACGATCTGGCTACCATGGTCATCCATGACAAGGTGGGACAGGTGCTGTCCCGCATCACCGCAGACAAGGAGGCTTAAGCATGGCCGCGCTGGAAAAGCTGTTCAATGCAGAGCAGAAGCATCGTCTGTCGGACGCAGTGGCACGCCGCGTTTCCTGCAGGAGCTACGCCGCGCCCCTCACCGCGCTGGACTGGGCCTCCCTCTCCTACGCAGCGGGCCGCTACCAGATGCCCGGCGCAAGGCTGCATCTGCTGCGGGTGGATGAATCCCTGTTCACGGGCACGCTGCTGAGCACGGGCCGCGTCACCGGCTGCACCGCTGCAGCCGCCGTGATCGCCTCCTCCGCCGTCAGCCGCAGTAAGATCAGCGCAGGCATTCTGGGCGAAGCCCTGTGCCTGGAAGCCGCCTCCATGGGCCTTGGCAGCTGCTGGATGACCGGCACCTACCGCAAAAAGCAGCTTTCCGTGCCGCTGCACGACGGCGAGGCCGTGCTGGGCATGATCGCGTTAGGGCGACCCGCCGAGGGCTCCATCCAGCCCGGCAACCGCCGCCGCAAGCCTCTTGAACGGCTGTGCCGCAGCGACGTACGTCAGTGGCCTGAGGAGCTTCGCCGCGCCGCCCGCGCTGTACAAATGGCCCCCTCCGCCATGAATCTCCAGCCCTGGAGCATGGATCTGAACGGCAGCAGATTCGTAATCGACGCCAGCGACCGGGCGCAGCTGGATCTGGGCATCGCCATGTGCCATGCAGAACTGCTGCTGCATACCCCTCACGTCTGGCGATTTGGCTCCACATGGCGCGAGCCCGCCGCATGGGCGGATTCCGCCGCGCTTGATTAACCCCATCCCCCATACCATACACACTACCTTCAAGGAGGAATATTTCCATGGCTTTCATTGATCAGAATACCTACGGCTACCTCAACTGGAAGAACGTATCCCCCGCCGATCTGTACAAGCACCTGATCGACCGCACCATCATCCGCGTGGATCCTCTGGGCGACAAGCCCGGCGTGCCCGCCGAGGGCGTCGTGATCTACCTGCGCGACTACTACGGCAACGAGACCGCCCTGAAGGTGAACGCTTCCGAGTTCGATGCGGACAGCGAGATCCCCGTGGTGTTCTCCACCGCCAAGGTCGGCGAGTAATGGATATCACCTTCCGCACGCCGGAGGGCTGCTTCAACCTCCGCGCGGCGGCAGTCATCCTGCACGAGGGCCGTATCCTCGCCATGAAGGACGACAACAGTCCCTACTACTACCTGCCCGGCGGACGGATCCGGCTGCATGAAACCGCCGATTCCGCCGTGCTGCGCGAAGTACGCGAGGAGCTGGGCGTGGAGGCGCGCATCATCCGCCCCCTGTGGGTCAATCAGGGCTTCTTCAACGAGGACGTGACCCATATAGATTTCCATGAAATCTGCGTGTACTATCTCATTGACGTAAAAGGTACGTCGCTTCCGCTGACGGGCGAAGGATTCCTGCGGCAGGAGGGACATAGAATCCACCGCTTCACATGGCTGCGGGTGGATCAGCTGAAGGATGAATACTTCTACCCGCTGTTCCTCAAGGACCGGCTGCATGCCCTGCCCGAAGCCCTTGAGCTGATCGCATCCTATGACTAAACGCCGAAAGGACTGATTCCCGTGGCCGATTACAGCATCAACACCCAATGCGTACAGGCCGGCTACACTCCCGGCAACGGCGAACCCCGGCAGATCCCCATCATCCAGTCCACCACCTTCCGCTATGCTACCAGCGAGGATATGGGCAAGCTGTTTGATCTGGAGGCCTCCGGCTATTTCTACTCCCGGCTGCAGAATCCCACCAACGATCACGTAGCCGCCAAGATCGCCGCGCTGGAAGGCGGATCCGCAGCCATGCTGACCTCCTCCGGCCAGGCCGCCAACTTCATGGCTCTGTTCAACATCTGCGAGAGCGGAAGCCATATCGTGGCCTCCTCCTCCATCTACGGCGGCACCTTCAACCTGATTTCCGTCACCATGGCGAAGATGGGCGTCTCCGCCACCTTCGTCTCCCCTGACGCCAGCGAGGAGGAGCTGAACGCCGCCTTCCAGCCCAACACCCGGGCCATGTTCGGCGAGACAATCGCCAATCCCGCGCTGACGGTGCTGGACATCGAGAAGTTCGCCAAAGCCGCCCACGCTCACGGCGTACCGCTGATTGTGGACAACACCTTCCCCACGCCCGTGAACTGCCGCCCTATCGAGTGGGGCGCCGATATCGTGACCCACTCCACCACCAAGTATATGGACGGGCACGGCGCGGCAGTAGGCGGATGCATCGTGGACAGCGGCAAGTTTGACTGGATGGCCCATGCGGACAAGTTCCACGGCCTCACCACGCCGGATGAGAGCTATCACGGCGTGACCTATGCAGAGAAGTTCGGCAAAGAGGGCGCTTTCATCACCAAGTGCACCAGCCAGCTGATGCGCGATCTGGGCTGCATTCAGTCCCCGCAGAACGCCTTCATCCTGAATCTCGGTCTGGAAAGTCTGCATGTGCGCATGCCCCGCCATGTGGAAAACGGTCAGGCTGTGGCGGAGTTCCTGGAGAGCCGCCCGGAGGTTTCCTTCGTCAGCTTCCCCGGCCTGAAGAGCAGCAAATACTACGATATTGCGCAGAAATACATGCCCAACGGCGGCTGCGGCGTGGTATCCTTCGAGCTCAAGGGCGGCCGCAAAGCGGCGGAAACCTTCATGAAGCACCTGAGGCTGGCCGCCATCGAGACCCATGTGGCCGACGCCCGCACCTGCTGCCTGAACCCCGCCACCTCCACTCACCGGCAGATGAGCGAGGAGCAGCTGATCACCGCCGGCGTGCCTGCGGGCCTGGTGCGCATCTCCTGCGGTCTGGAGGACAAGAAGGATCTGATCGCCGATCTGAAGCAGGCGCTGGAGGCGATCGGCTGATGCGCTTCATCTATTGTCCCCAATGCGGCAGCCGTCTGATCCCCCGCACGCTGGGCGACGAAGGTGACGTACCTTGGTGCGAAGGCTGCAGCCGCCCCTTCTTCGACGTGTTCGCCAGCTGCATCATCACCGCCGTGGTGAATGAACAGGGCGAGGTAGCGCTGATCCGCGAGAGCCGCCGTCCCGCCATGGAGGTGCTGGTGGCCGGATACGTGAAGCCCGGCGAATCCGCCGAGGAAACCGTCCTGCGGGAGGTTGAGGAGGAGCTGGGGCTGACCGCTCACAGCTGCCACGCCTGCTGGACGTGCTATCATCCCCGGGGCGATCAGCTGATGCACGCCTTCATCACCCGTGTGAAGAAGGCAGACTTCGCCCTCTCCGACGAAATCCACAGCGCGGCATGGGTACCCCTGCAGGAGGCCGTGACACGGGTACCGCAGGGAAGCATCGCCCAGCGGCTGGTGCAGGACGCCTGCCCCTCCCCCGCGACGCTCGTCATGCTGCGGGGCAACTCGGGCAGCGGCAAAACCACCATCGCAAGGGCGCTGCGGCAGCATTTCGATCCCAAACCCATGCTGATTTCACAGGATACCGTCCGCCGGGAAATGCTGGCCGTGAAGGATCGCCCCGGCAATCCCACGCAGGAGCTTCTGACGGAGATGTGCCGCTGGAGCGCCCGCCGCGGCGGGATTACCATTCTGGAGGGCATTCTGGATCCGGACAAGTACGGCGAGCTGTTTGCGCAGCTGCCAGGCCTGTTCAGCCGCATCCACGCCTACTACCTTGATATTCCCTTTGAGGAAACCCTGCGCCGCCATGCGCGCCGCCCCCAGTCAGCCGAGTTCGGCGAGGAGGCCATGCGCCGCTGGTACCGCCCCAAAAACCTGATCGGCTCCATCCCGGAGCAGATCATCACCGAGGACGTGTCCGCAGAGGACGCCACCGCCCGGATCCTCGGGGAGCTCTCCCGTGCATAAGAAAAAACTCTCCTTCTGGGGGGAGGATTCTTAAGGAACAATTTATCCAGTAACGAACAAACGAGCATCCCACATTCGGATGCTCGTTTGCTTGTGTACGTGTACAACCGAAATGCACCGGAACGGTGCGTATCATTGCGCCCTTCTAAGAGGGTGGAAAACTGTTTTGGTTTGTTCAACATATTGGAATTTGTCTCTGCGTTAATTAGGAGTTCAGCAATTGCTCCACAGCCAGTGCTGCTGCGTAAAGTCTGAACTCATCTGTTCCATACAGCATTACTGCCTGTCTTACGCCGTTTGTGTCAAGGGTACCCCCGGCGACGGTAATCGTTGGCAGACCGCAGAGATGATTGGCATATGTCGGACCGGTGATCAGCACAGCGTCGTAATCCGAGATTTCCTCCGTAATCCTCTGCATCTCATTCGCACGGGATTTCATGGCCTTTTGGTATTCTTCCACAACATAGGCTTCCTGTGACGAATCGTACAGCGCTCCCCGCAACAAATCACACCCATACTTCATCATTGTATCCGGATGTGCCTCATAGTATTCAACAATTTGCTTAAGAGTCTTAAGCTTTGCCCCGCTCTTTATCAGATATGCCTCAAGCCC
>JAFURI010000048.1 GCA_017471885.1 Clostridia bacterium
ACCTCGCCGCTGAGCTTGCCGATGGTGAACCACACCGTGTTGCCGAAGGCCTTACCGAACATCTTGTTGCGCAGCAGGAACTCAAAGTTCTTCAGACCCGCCCAGGTGGAGATGTTGGTGATGGTATTGGTATTGGTGAAGCTCAGGTAGAACACCCGGATCACCGGGTAAATGAACAGGAAGCCCAGCGCAATGAGCGTCGGCAGCAGCAGCACGGCGGCGGTCACGGTCTGCGACGTTTCGTAGCTGTGCCGGCCCAGCCTGTAACGGTATTTCGACACGTTCTTTTCCTCCTCAAAATTCCGCGCAGAACACCCTTGCGCGAAGAATCCCTCTATGTTATTATAAATGACGAAAACTGCAATTTCTGCGCAAAAAGAGGAAATAACTATGCAGATGTGTCCAAACCTTCCATCCGCAGTCCGGGCCATGCCCATTGCGCTGGATCCGGCGTTCCCCATCCATGCTCCCTACATTGAAAGGCTGCATTATTCCCGCCAGCATCAGGCGGATCATCTGCACTACCACCACTCGTGGGAGATCGGCGTATGCCTGCAGGGCAGCGGCATTTTCTTTATCGGCAGCCGCGTGTATCACTACACGGCGGGGGACGTGAGCGTCATCGCGCCGGAGGTGGTGCACATCGCCCAGAGCGATCCGGAGCAGATCAGCGGCTGGAAGTTCCTCGACATTGATCTGGCCGGTATGCTTTCCGGCATGCCGGAGGAGTGCGCCGAGCTGGCGGGCTGCACCTATACGGGCGTGCTGCGCCCGGAGGAGCATCCGCTGATCGCGCCGCTGGTGATGCTGATTCTGGAGGAGCTGCGCTATGCCCGCCCCCACTCCCAGGCGCTGATCCGGCTGAAGGTAGCTGAGCTGGCGCTGCATCTGGACAGACTGAAGAACCACCGCGGCTCCCTCCCCGCCCTGCCGGATACGCTGGACGAGATTTCTCCGGCGGTGCTGTACATTGTCAATCATTATCAGGAAAACCTGACCCTTGCACAGCTGGCCGCCATGTGTTCCAAGAGCGTATCCTCCTTCCGGCGCAGCTTCTCCCAGGCTATGCACACCACGCCCTTCGAGTACCTGTACCATGTGCGCATCAAGGCCGCCATCAACCTGCTGCAGACCACCCGGCTGCCTGTGTCGGATATCGCCAGCCGGGTGGGCTATCAGTCGCTTTCCTCCTTCAACCGGCACTTCCTGCGGATCGCAGGCACCTCGCCGCTGAATTACCGCCGCCAGCGCGAATCCGGGCTGGACAGCGCAGAAGCCGCGCTGCTGCAGTCTCCGGAGGCACAGGGATATTCCCCGGCGGAATGCATCTTATCCGCGTCAGGTCAACAAAGCTTCCCATGAAAGGAGAAGGTTTATGATTTACCATGTGTCTCCTGCCGGCTGTGACCTTCATGCCGGCGATGCGCAGCACCCCTTCCGCACCATCGGCAGGGCGGCGTCCCTTGCCGCTCCCGGCGATACGGTGCAGGTTCATACCGGCGTATACCGGGAATGGGTGGATCCGAAAAACGGCGGACTGAGCGACAGCGTACGCATCACCTACGAGGCCGCTCCCGGCGAGAAGCCTGTGATCAAAGGCTCCGAGGCTGTCTCCGGCTGGACGAAGGACCGGGGCTCCGTGTGGACGAAAACCATTCCCAACAGCTTCTTTGGTTCCTTCAACCCCTATGCAGAAAGGATTGAGGGCGACTGGCTGCTGGAGCCCGTGGCTTACGACGTGCATCTGGGCGACGTGTATGTGGACGGCAAGTCCATGTACGAGGCCCGGAGCCTTGAGGAGGTCTATACCGCGCCTGTCCGCACCTCCGGCTTCCAGGTGCCCTACCGCAAGGAGCGCGAACCCATCCTTCACCCGGAGGACACCGTCTACCAATGGTACGCCGTGGTGAATGAGGAAAACACCACCCTGTACTGCAACTTTCAGGAGAAGGATCCATCCGACCACCTGATCGAGATCAACGTGCGTCCCTGCTGCTTCTACCCCACCCAGCCCGGGCTGAACTACATCACCCTGCGCGGCTTTGAAATTGCCCAGGCCGCCTGCCCCTTCACTCCGCCCACGGCGGATCAGATCGGCATGGTGGGCGCTCACTGGTCCAAGGGCTGGATCATCGAGGACAATATCCTGCATGACGCCAAGTGCTCCGCCATCTCCATCGGCAAGGACGGCCTTACCGGCCATAACCTGCATGCCCGCTTCCACCGCAAGCCCGGCTACCAGTATCAGATGGAGGCAGTGTTCCTTGGTCTCCGGTACGGCTGGAGCAAGGAAAACACCGGCTCTCACCTGATCCGCAACAACACCATCTTCGACTGCGGACAGAACGCCGTGGTGGGTCACATGGGCTGCGCCTTCAGCCGGATTGAGCACAACCATATTTACAACATCGCCGTCAAGCATGAATTCTACGGCTATGAGATCGCCGGCGTGAAGCTCCACGCGGGCATTGACGTAGTCATTGAGAACAATAACTTCCACCACTGCACGCTGGGCATCTGGATGGACTGGCAGGCCCAGGGCGTGCGGATTACCCGCAACCTGTTCCACCATAATCAGCGCGATCTGATGATCGAGGTCACCCACGGCCCCTGCCTTGTGGACAACAACCTGATGCTCTCCGACTACGCGGTGGAAAACATGGCGCAGGGCACCGCCTTTGTGCACAACTACGTCGCCGGATATTTCCGCCATCTGACGGTGCTGGACCGGGCCACGCCCTATCATTTCCCCCACTCTACGCAGGCAGCGGGCTGCGCCGTGGTCTACGGCGGCGACGACCGCATGATCAACAACGTGATGACCGGCGTAATCCCTGCGCCAAAGGGCGATAAGAATGAATTCTACTCCGGCGGCTGCGTGTACGACCGCTTTACCGTACCGGAGGAGTTCGCCCCGAAGATCGCCTCCTACGGACGGGCTGATATCGAAAAATACTACAAGGTGCCCCAGCCCGTATGGGTGGAGGGCAACGCGTACGCCGGGCATGCCAGTCCCTTCCGGGCGGAGATATCCCCCCTGCGGGCCGACGGCGCCGCCGCCTCTCTGAAGGAAGAAAACGGCGTGTGGACGCTGACCCTCAACGTGCCCGCATCCCTGACGGAAGCCCGGCTGCCCTGCGTCACCACCGCCCGGCTGGGCATGCCCCGCATCACCGAGCAGCCCTATGACAACCCCGACGGCACGGACGTGGATTTCGCCGCGGATTATCTGCATTCCCGCCGCGTCGGCGACGTGATCCCCGGCCCCTTCGCCGCCCTGAAGGCGGGAACGCAGGAAATTCAGGTCTGGCAGAACCCCTGATACGGACAAGGAGGCTTCGCACATGATTGTTGATACGCTTAACAATATCGCATCCTACGCCGGCCTGAGCGCCAATTTCGCCCGGGCCGCAGCCTTCCTGCAGACGGCGGATCTGTCCGCCCTGCCCCTTGGCGTCACGGAGGTGCACGGTCAGGAGGTGTTCGTCAACCTGCAGCTCAACAGCCTGATCCCTCACGAGCCCGCATGGGAAGCCCACGCCATCTACGCGGATATCCAGCTGGTCCTGCGCGGCCGGGAAAAATTCGGCTACGCGCCGCAGGCAGAGCTGCATCCGCTGAAGGAGGGTACGGATTTCCGCACCTGCACGGCAAAGAGCAGCTTCTATTTCACCCTGACGGAGGGACAGTACGCCGTCTTCCTGCCGGGGGAGCCCCATGATCCCTGCCACCCCGCCGGAGATCAGGAGGAAGAGTGCCTGAAGCTGGTAGTCAAGGTAAAGATGAACTGAAACGTCAGCGCCTCTGCATGAACAGCAGAGGCGCTCTTTTATTACAGGCTTACCAGCCCGCACAGCTCATTCCATTCGCTGCACTGCGCATCCCGCAGCACCTGCGCGGCATATCTGTCGAACTCCGTATGCTCCACAAGCCGGAAAAGCGCGGAGGCCACGTCCATGGCGTCGGCAGGATCCTCTCTATCCGCCATCCAGCCCACACACAAACAGCGCAGCAGCGCATACACGCCGCACAGCGCGGTGAATTCATCCCTGAGGCTCACCGGCCGGTCCTGAAAGGGAAAACGGGCAAAGAACATGTGATTCACCAGCAGGTTTTCCATCCAGCTTTCCCACAGCGGCAGCAGCTGGGCAAAATGCGCGCAGGCTTCCTCATACAGGCCAAAGACGTTTTCCTCCCGGCTGAAGTACGTCAGCACCGCTTCCCCATAATCATGAACGGAGCGGCTGTGCTGATCCATCACGTCCAGCAGTCTTTCCGCCGCCCGAAGCCCCTGCATCAGCTGTGCATGATCCGGAGCGGGCATATCGGGAGGATTCACCGCCTCCCGGCCCGAGAGCAGCGCGTCCACCCGGTCAAAATCCCGGCGCTGCAGCGCGTCGTCCACGGCGTGCAGGGCACAGCCCAGCAGCATCAGCCGCCGGGGCAGGGGATAGCGTCTGTCCTGCATTCTGCCGATCAGCCACAGCCGGATTTCCCGCTCCCGGCCTCCCGTTTCAAAGACGTGCATCCGCAGGGCGCAGGGCGGTGGCTCTACCTTCAGCTGCTGCTCCGTGAAGCGCAGCGGCCCGGAGCGGTACAGCATCTCCGTGACCGCCTCGCAGCTGGCGGCGCAGGAGCACTCGCTGCCCCACTCGTCCGTGCGCACGCCCCGGGGATACAGCCTGCATACGGCGGACAGGGCTTCCTCGCCCAGCTCCGCCTGCAGGGCGCAGCGGCCGTCCTCCAGATGCAGGGGACAGCTGCCGTCCCACCGGGGAACGATCTGCGCATAGGCATCCTGGGTGGGGTGGGGCCTGAGGTGCATGGAACAATCAATGCGCCTGCGTAATTCCGGACTGCAGTCCACGCCAATCAGGCGAAAGTAGTCCGTCATGGAGAAGGAGATGGGCCACCCTTCGCAGCAGGCGCGGCGGCAGGAACCCATCTTACAATGGAAGGAAGGCAAATAATCCGGCGATAAATAAGCATGTGCATCGCACATAAAAGAGGTCACCTTCGTTTATCAGAATAGGAAACCGGGAAAAATTATATCACTTTTCCCTTTTGATGGATGCGATACATTCTGAACTTTTTATGTTTTTCTCCGCCGGCAGGAAAACGCCGTTTTATCCGCGAAAACCATAGCAGACGATCTGCATTCTATGCCATTCAAAGGAGGATTATTCCCATGAACGTATCCGCTCACCGCGCCTATTCCCTGCTGAAGGAGCTGGCCTATGTGCGCGTCAGCTGCTCCGAGGAGGAGCGCAGGGCCGCCCAGCGCCTGCTGGAGGAGGCTCAGTCCGCCGGAGCCGAGGCTCATATTGAGGATTTCACCGTCAAGTGCGGCAAGGTTACCCATCAGAAGCTGGTTGTCACCGAGCCCTTCGTGAAGGAGTTCGAGGTGACAGGCTATGAGCGTTCCGCCTCCACCCCCGAGGGCGGCGTGGATCTGCCCTTCTATTATGCCGAGAGCGTGCATCCCACCCATCTGCTGAACGTGAAGGGCAAGGCTGTGCTGATCAACGGCCGTCTGCGCAAAAAGGATTATGAAAAGCTGCTCAAGGCCGGCGCCGCCGCCATCCTGACCTTCTCCGGCTCCACGGTGGACCGTCACAGCGAGAGCGACTGCGATATCCGCAAGCTGCGCGAGGCTCTCACCGATGATCTGGGCGACTGCGTGGCGCTGAACATGCGCGCCGACGCGGCGGCGGAGATCGTCCGCCGAGGCGCAAAGACCGTGCATCTGGAGGTGCAGAACGAGAATTACGACGGCGTCAGCTGCAACGTATGCGCCGTGATCCCCGGCACGAAGTATCCGGACGAGGTGATCTCCTTCGGCGCGCACTTCGACAGCGTGCACTTCTCCACCGGCGTGTACGACAACATGTCCGGCAGCGTGATCATCATGGAGCTGCTGCGCTACTTCAGCGTGCACAAGCCCCAGCGTACCATGCAGTTCAACTGGTACGGCTCCGAGGAGCAGGGCCTGCTGGGCTCCAAGGCCTGGGTGGCCGCCCACAAGGATGAGCTGGACAAGCACGTGCTGATGATCAACATCGACGTGGCCGCTCCTACCCTGGGCCAGAACGTGGCTCCCGTGCTGGCTACCGAGGCCGCCGTGGGCTATGTGGACGCGCTGATGCGCGAAGCCGGCGTCGCCTGCGAAACCAAGCTGGATATCTACTCCAGCGACTGCATCCCCTTCGCGGACAACGGCGTGCCCGCCGTGAACCTGTGCCGCTTCGGCGCGCCCGGCGCGGGCTACATCCATGACCGCCGCGATAACCTGAAGAGCGGCTATCTGGACGAAAAGGCGCTGGATATTACCCTGCAGCAGGCGCTGTTCCTGGCAAAGCGCGTGGACGAGGCCCGGGTCTTCCCCATTGAGAAGAAGATCTGCGACGAGATCAAAACCAAGGTGGACGAGTACCTGTTCAAGAAGAAGGACAAGTAATCGAAGCCTTGCCGGCGGAGACCGCACAAATCAGCGCGGTCTCCGTTTCCTTTGCCCGGAAACGCCCGCACGGCTTGACTTTGCTTCCTGATATATACTATAATAAGCCGAATATTCTTTCCGAAAGAGAGTGCTCCAAGCCATGAAGAAAATCATTGCTCTGCTGCTGCTCCTCCTGACGCTGCTGGGCTGCGCCGCCGCCCATGCCGAAGTGGAGCGTTCCCCTCTGCTGGACGCCGCCTTCACCATGCTGGAGAAGGACAACATCTTCCAGCGTCGCTACAACGAGATCACCGGCGCGAACGTGGAGAGCTACTTCGAGACCGGCCTGCCCTACTTCTTCGGCGGCAAGGAAGGCGAAAAGGTGCTGTCCAAGCTGCCCTACTTCTCCCAGCGCAAGTGCTGGGAAACCACCAAGTTCTACCGCAAGAACTCCTGGTATCTGCAGGGCTTTGACTGCTCCGGCTACACCCGGTGGATTTACAAGCAGGTAGGCCTCCCCGAACACGACGATCTGGACAACATGATCCTGCACTGGCGCTATCAGGACGAGGGCTACCATCTCTACAACCATCGTCCCGGCTACGAGATGCCTCCCTATGATCAGCTGAAGGATCATCTGGTTGTGGGCGACCTGCTGGTGAGCAAAGTCAGCGCCCGCCATATCATGATGTACATCGGCACCCTGCGCGACTACGGCTTCACCGCCGAGGAAGTCCCGGAGCTGGCTGATTATCTGGATTATCCGCTGGCTATCCACTGCGGCCCTCATCCCAAGTACGGCGAGCGCATCCAGAACTATCTGGACGCCAACCGCGACCGCTACAAGAACACCAAGACCACCAACGGCGGCGTGGCTGTGTCCATCATCGGCGTGCCGCTGGAGGCTGCCACCCATCATGAGTTTGTGCAGGTGAGCGATTTCTACTACTTCATGCTGGATAACGACACCACCGCCATGACCATCTGGGATCTGCCCTCCGCTACGTCCTTCTGCTGGTTCCGCATGAAATAAAACGTCGCCGCCCGGAGCTTGCTCCGGGCGGTCTGCCTTTTTGTGAAAGGGGGCTTTCGCCATGTTCTTTCAGGCTTCGGCAATCCTGCTGCTGATGATCTTCTACGGCTGCTACTTCGGCAAGCTGCTCAGCCAGCGCAGGAAGGGAATCCGCACCGATCAGCTGGGCAGGGGCAAGAAGGGCTTTGTACGGCTGATTGAGCTTTCCGTCAAGGCGGCAGCCGCCGCTGTACCGGCAGCGGAGGTGATCAGCATCGTGCTGAACGTCTCCGGCCTGCCTTCTCCCTTCCGATGGGCCGGGCTGATCCTCGCGCTGGCAGGCGACGTATTCTTCCTGTGCGCCTTGATCACCATGAGGGACAGCTGGCGCGCCGGCGTATCCGGCGAGGAGAAGACGGAGCTGGTTACCTCCGGCGTTTTCAGCATCAGCCGCAACCCGGCCTTCCTCGGCTTTGATCTGGTGTATCTGGGCATGGCGCTGACATTCTTCAGCTGGCCTCTGACGCTGCTTTCCGCCTTTGCGGCGCTGCTGCTCCATCTGCAGATTGTGAACGTGGAGGAGGATTTTCTGATCGCGGCCTTCGGGCAGGACTATCTTGACTACCGCGGCAGAGTCTGCCGGTATCTGGGCAGGAAACCTCGCTCCTGAGCTGGGGACTTCTTACAGATCATCAAAAAAGCCCATCGACCTCAAGTCGATGGGCTTTGCTTTGTATTATTCTTCCTCAATCAGGCCCCGGATGACCGCCATCTCGTACACGCCCTGCACGATGCCCTCGGTCAGCTGCTGCTGATAGTAGGGATGGGACAGCCGCACGTCCTCCTCCTTGTTGGACATGTAGCCCAGCTCCAGCAGGAAGCAGGGCATCTTGGCCCAGTTGCTGCCGGCGTACTCGCTGTTGAAGGTAGGCTTGTTGCCCTCCACCTTGTAGCCCACGGAGGCGTTCATGGCGTCCAGCAGCGCCTGACCCATGGCCTTGTACTGGTCGAGGGGCGCTGCCGCCCTGGAGTAATCCGAAATCGGGCCGTACACGCCGATACCCGTCACCTTGCGGTTGGAGCGGGTATTGCAGTGGATGCGCAGCATGAAGTCCGCGCCGCCCGCCTCGGCGATGTTGGCACGGTCGATGTTGCTCAGCCACGTATCCTCGGTTTCGCGGGTCATGATGACCGTCGCGCCCTGACGCATCAGCTCATCCCGGATCCGGAAGGAATACTCCAGCGCCACAATGGATTCCATGCGCCAGGTCACCTTGCCCTGCGCCATGCCGCCCTTGGAGATGGTGTAGCCGCTGACGCCGGGGCCCATGGGCTCCTTTACCGTCCTGTGAATGCCCTGATGACCCGCGTCCACGCACACGGTCACGCCGCTGAGCCGGCCGGGAATGGGCTCCTCCAGCGCGGCGGTCAGGGTATAGCCGCGCACAGCCTTGGCTTCGCCCATGACCCTGGATCCCTTGGTGGGATACACCTCCAGGTACACGTTGGTTTTGCGGTAGGTGTAGGGGAGGAGCAATTCGCCCGAATAGGCGTAGTTTTCATCCGCATACAGCACGATGGTGCCGTCCTGCTGGGCCGTCTTGAACTTCAGCCGCACGCTCTGATGGCCCGGCGCGGTGAAGGAGTACTTCACGCCGCCGTCAATGGGCTCGCACACGAAGTCCTTTACCTTCTTCTCCTTTTTCACGCCCTCGGGATAGGTCGTCCGGGGCGCTGCGGGGGCCTCTGCCGCCGTCAGCATGGCGCTTGCCTTGCCCTGATTGTACTGCGCGAGGTTTTCCACCTTCACGGTGACCTTCTCCGCATCATAGGTGCACACCAGCTGCACCTCGCCCTCAAAGTGTCCGTCGCTGCTGTGCAGCGCTACCTCGCCGTTTTCGCGGGAGGTGGAGTAGCGCAGCATCACATACTCATCGGGATAGTCAAAGGCGTAGGTGAAGCTCATCTCTCCGCCCTTTACCGTAAAATTCTCCAGCTTCGATGCAGCCTGCGCGCACAGGGGCAGGGCCAGCAGCAGGCACAGGAGCAGAATCAGCCGCTTCTTCATGTTACTTATCCTCCGTATCTCCTGACTGCGCCTTTCCGGACAGTCATGAGCTATTATACCATTCTGCTTTTTTCTTGACAATCCTTTCAGTCGATGGTATGTTGATTTCATCCTGATAACCTGCACAATCTTATATGGAAGGAAGGCCTGCTTATGCGGATTCTGGCTATCGGCAACAGCTTTTCCCGGGACGCGACCACTTTCCTCCGGCAGACACTGGCCGCCTCCGGCGTGGAGGCGGAGGTAGCAAACCTTTATATCGGCGGATGCTCGCTGGAGATGCACTGGCAGAACGTCGAAAAGGACGCCCGCGCCTATGAACTGCAGCTGAACGGCGTACGCACCGAGCGCAGCGTTTCCATCCGCGAGATGCTGGAACTGTGCCCGTGGGATTTCATCGTCACCCAGCAGGCCAGCCACGACAGCGGCTGGGAGGTCACCTACGAGCCCTTCCTGTCCCTGCTGTGCGATTATCTGCGCAAACTCCAGCCCGGCGCACGGCTCTGCCTGCAGCAGACCTGGGCCTACGAGCCGGATTCCCCTCATAAGCACTTCATGCGCTATCACCGCGATCAGCAGCGCATGTACAACGCTCTCACCCGCTGCTATCAGGACGCAGCCCTCCGCCACGGCCTAATGCTGATTCCCTGCGGCGACGTGATCCAGAAGCTCCGGCAGGAGGCCGCCTTCGATCCTGCGCAGGGCGGCGTCTCCATCTGCCGCGACGGCTTCCACATGCACTGGCTGTACGGGAGGTATCTGCTGTCGCTGACGTGGGCGAAGGCGATGTTCGGCGTAAAGGCCGCAGAGAACTGCTTCGTGCCCCATGATCCCGCCCAGCTGATGAACGCCGATCCCGCGCTGCTTTCCCTCGTGCGCAGGACAGTGGACGCTGTATAACGGAGGCTATGATGATGAAGCTGAACTGGCGACGCGATCTGGTTTATGATCCTGCCCTGCCCGAAAGCTGCCGCATGGAAATCTGCGAGCCTGAGGGGATCAGCAGACCTCCGCTGCTTGTCTATTTCCACGGCGGGGGACTGGAGGGCGGCAATTACCATATGCCTGCGTATCTTGAGTATCTGTGCGCAGAGCACGGAATCGCCTGCGCGTCGGCGGAATACCGCATGTATCCCTCCGCCCGCTTCCCGGACTTTGTGGAGGACGCTGCCCGGGCCGTAAGCTGGCTCCTGAACGAATGGCACGCCCGGGACAGATACTCCCGTGTGTTCGTGGGCGGCTCCTCCGCAGGCGGCTACCTGAGCCAGATGCTCTGCTTCGCGGAGGAATATCTGCTGAAGGCCGGGACCGATCCGTCGCTGATCGACGGCTATGTGTTCAACGCAGGCCAGCCCACCACCCACTACAACGTGCTGCGGGAGCAGGGCATGGATACCCGCTGCGTACGGGTGGATCAGGCCGCGCCCCTGTGGCATATCACCCGTTCCTTCAGGGACCGGCGCACCGTGCCGCTGCTGATCATCGCCGCAGACAACGATATGGTCAACCGGCTGGAGCAGAACCGTATGCTCCACGCCGCGCTCCTGCATTTTGATTATCCGCCGGAGAAGATCGTCTTCCGCCTGATGGAGGGCTTCCGTCACTGCGCCTATAACGGCTGGCAGGATGCGCAGGGCCGGTACCTTTTCGCCGATATCATGGCGGATTTCATCCTCCGCAGCACGCAGGCCTGACCCGCCTGCGCAGAAAGGACTTTATGCTCAAGCACGAACCCTCCTATTTCCGCAGCAAAATCTTCAAGCAGCTGTTTCTGTCCTATGTGTTGATCATCGCCGTTTTTCTTGCGGTGTACACAGGCATTTATCTGGTGACCTACTCCTCCTATCACGAGGACATGACCCGACGCGAAATGCAGCAGCAGGCAGCTTCATGGGGCATGGCCATGGATCAGCAGCTGCTCTCCGCCCAGAGCGTATGCGCCGCCGTCAATACCTCGGAGAACTGCCGCAGCATCCTCCAGACCGCCTATGTGGAGAAGAAGACCATCGACTCCATGCAGCTGTATAAGATGCTGGCAGAGCTCAGGCGCATCAAAGGCTCCACCTCCAATATGAACGTGTACGGCCTGATCCTCAGCTTCCAGGGGGACAACCGGCTCTACACCGCAGGCTCTGTCATCTCCGTCAGCGGACAGGCGGATCTGCTGCCCCAAAGCCCCTATGTGGGCGTGTCCACCGTATCGGAGCTGCTGGGCGTGAGCAGCAGCAACCTGATGCTCAACAAGCAGTACCTCATCTACGCCGACGACTACACAGCCTTCAACTACTCTTCCTCCATCGCCGGCAGCCCCGCCAAGGGCGCCGTGCTGGTGCTGCTGGAGCAGAGCAGCCTGCACACCCTCGCCCGTGCATCGCTGAAGCCGGAAATCGAGGGCTACAGCCTCCTCTCCGGCGATACGGCGATCCTGTCCGGCTGCTGCGGTACCGACTACGCCTTCACCGTGGACAGCGCCGTCTCCGGCAATCTGCGCTACTGCGTCTATGCCAGCCCCTCCGCCTTCTACCCGCCGCTGGCTACCTCCGTGCTGCTGCCCGTGCTGGCGCTGGCGCTGCTGGGGCTGGGCTTCATCGCGCTGACCTACCGCATCTCCAAGGAGTACTACCGCCCCATCGGCAATATCGGCCAGATGATTGAGCACAGCGGCGGCACGGACGAGATGGACAGCATTCTGGAGGGCATCCGGGGGCTGATCGGCGAGCGCAACGGCTACAGGGAGCGCATGGTGACCATCACACCCTACGCCCGGCAGGGCCTGCTGCACTCCCTGCTCTCCGGCGACGTGAACCGCCGCCAGCTGGACGTGTTTACCAACGAACAGTTCATGGGCCTGCGCCGCGCCTGCTTCATGCTGGCGGTGGTCAACGTGGCGGGGCCGGATCTGTCCCCGCAGCAGTATCAGGACGCGCTGGATCTAATCACCCACGCCTGTCAGGAGCTGTCCACGGACGAATGCACCATCGTCTGCTGCCCGAAGAACCGGCAGAACCTGTTCGTCATCGCCGGCAGCGACGACGACAGCGGGCTGGAAAACCTCTTCTACCAGCTGTACCAGAAATTTGTGGAGGCCATTGACGACGATCGCTATGCCGTGACGCTGGGCGTCAGCCGCATGGAGGAGGATCTGGAATCCCTGCGGGACGCCTGCATCGACGCCGAGCACGCCCTGGAGCAGATGCTCACCGGCGGCCGCCGCAGCGTGTACTTCCACGACGCCGCGCCTGAGGATCACGAGCGGCGCTACTTCTTCCCCAAGGATGCGCACAAGCGCATCGTCCGCGACCTGAAGGACGGCAATCTGGATTCCCTGATGGACATACTGGACGAAATCTACCGCCGCAACCTCAAGGAGGACGATCTTCCCCTGTCCGAGGTGCGCCTGATGGCGGACGAGCTGCACCTGACCATCCGCAGCGCGCTGCGCTCGGTGTACGATCTCTCCACCACCCATATCCAGATTGAGCGCATCCGCGACGCAGCCACCATTGAGGAAATCTTCGCCTACTACCGCACGGTGTTCGCCACCGCCCTGTCCCGGCAGGAGACGCTGCCCGCTCCCGGCGAAACCCATGCGCTGGAAAAGGACGTATGCGACTACATTGAGCAGAACGTCTGCAACCCGGATCTGTCCCTGACCGCGCTGGCGGACCGTTTCGGCGTATCCACCAAGATGATCGGCCTCATCTGCAAGAATGCCTGGGGCAAAACCTTTCTGCAGCATGTGCGCGACAGGCAGATTCACCGCGCCGTAACCCTGCTCAAAACCACTGACGCCTCCCTGGAGGACATTGCTCAGCAGTGCGGCTTTACAAATCTGTTGACCTTCCGGCGCAACTTCAAGGCCGTGATGGGTATGAATCCCAGCGATTACCGTTGCTCGCCCTCCGGCTCCGATCTCCCCTGATCCGCCTTCCATGGGCAAAAAGTTCATATTCCGACCGGAAAAACCATCCTATTTCCTTTTCTGATGCTTCAAAAAAGGGCAGGGTTTTTGCAATGCGCAAATTGATGCTTGCGAAAACCCCGCCTTTTTTGTATTCTGTTTGTGATAAATGGTGCGTCTGGCACCATAAACAACAGCTCGTTTTGACAGCATCACATTTCTCCGGACTATTCGCTGCATGGCATTCATATACTGTACACGGGAGGCGATGACGCTTTGGCACAGCTCAGGACAAAGCAGGCGGCCACCGGGCCGAAAAAGACCCTCGGACAGCTGATCAGCCGCGACAAGTATCTGCTGCTGATGTTCCTGCCGGTTTTCATCTATTACGTCGTGTTCTGCTATCTGCCCATGGCCGGCCTGACCATGGCCTTCCAGAACTTTAAGATGGGCAGCGGCTTTGTGGGCGTGTTCACCGGCGAATGGGTGGGCCTGAAGTGGTTCAACCAGTTTTTCTCCTCCGTATTCGCATGGCGGCTGATCCGCAACACCTTCCTGCTCAGCTTCTATTCGCTGATCTTCGGCTTCCCGATCCCGATCATTTTCGCCATCTGCATCACCCAGCTGCGCAACAAGCGCATTGCCAAGACGGCGCAGGTCATCACCTATCTGCCCTACTTCATTTCCACCGTGGTGGTGGTGGGTATGATGACCAACTTCCTGTCCCCGTCCAACGGCATCATCAACCAGCTGATCAAGTCCTGCGGCGGCAAGGCCATCAACTTCATGAGCAACCCCAAGTGGTTCCGCCGCCTGTACGTCATCTCCGGCTCGTGGCAGTCCTTCGGCTTCAACGCCATCATCTTCGTGGCGGCCATCATGGGCATCGACCCTGCGCTGTATGAGGCCATGAAGGTGGACGGCGCCAGCCGCTGGCAGCAGATCATCCACCTGATTATCCCCATGATCGCCGATACGGTCATTCTGCTGCTGATCATGACGCTGGGCAACCTGCTGAACGTGGGCTTCGAAAAGGTGTACCTGATGTATTCCCCCGCCGTATACGAAACCGGCGACGTCATCGCCACCTATGTGTACCGCCAGGGTATTGAGAACAAGAACTTCTCCTACTCGGCTGCCGTCGGCCTGTTCTACTCTGCAGTCGGCTTCGTCTTCGTGATGGGCTCCAACGCCCTCTCCCGCAAGGTGACCGGCTCGTCGCTGTGGTAAGGAGGGAGAGAAGATGTCTGTGATGAAAGCTGATTCCTTCCGCTCCGAGGGCCGCGGCGACAAGCTACTGGATATCATCATCTGGATTCTGGTGGCCTTTGCGGTGATCGTCACCGCCTATCCCTTCATCTATGTGGTGTCCGTCGCCTTCTCCGACGGCGGTGCGGTAGCCCGCGGCGAGGTTATCTTCCTGCCCAAGGGCCTGTCGCTGGAAACCTTCAAGATGGTCATGGGCTATGAGCAGCTGTGGGTAGCCTACGGCAACTCCGCCTTCTACACCTTCGTGGGCACCATCGTGAACATCGTGTTCACCTGCCTTGCCGCCTATCCGCTGTCCCGCAGGCACTTCTTCCTGCGCCGGAAGCTGAACTTCTTCGTGGTGTTCACCATGTACTTCTCCGGCGGCCTGATTCCCACCTACATGGTGGTGACGGGTCTTGGCCTGTACAACAGCCGCCTGGCGATGATCCTCCCCGTGCTGCTGAGCACCTACAACATGATGATCTGCCGCTCGGCCATGGAATCCGTACCCAACGACCTGTTTGAGAACGCTTCGCTGGAGGGCGCCAACGACTTCTACATGCTGGTGAACATCGCCGTACCGCTGATCAAGCCCACCCTGGCGGTGCTGACCCTGTACTACGCCGTAGCCCGCTACAACGACTTCTTCAACGGCATGCTGTACCTTGGTAAGGCCGAGCTGCAGCCCCTGCAGATGTTCCTGCGCCGCATCCTGATTCTGTCCTCGGCGGAGATCCTTCAGCAGGCCGGTACCACCGGCGCAGCAGCCGCCGCCCAGAACACCCTCAAGATTCGCTATGTGTGCATCGTGCTGGCCGCCGTGCCGATCTTCTGCATCACGCCCTTCGTCCAGAAATACCTGGTCGCCGGCACCATGCTGGGCGCGGTGAAGGGCTAACGGCAGGGGGCTGACGCCGCCCTCTGCACCCTGCGCAAGGGGTTTCACCCCTTGACCCATTTCCGGAAGCTGCGCTTCCGGGGCGTACAACCATGGAGCAGTCAGAGGACTGCTTCAACCAACACTCCGGTTCTTATGCGCGGCAATGCGCAATAAGCAATATGAGAAAGGAGACCCACCACATGAAGACTCGTTTCTTTGCCCTGGTTCTGGCCCTGGCCATGCTGCTGAGCTGCACCGCTCTGGCAGACGCCCCCGGCATCCAGCCCCTGACCGACGCCGAAGGCGCTTCCGTCAGCATGCTGGCCATGAACTCCTGGTACTCCACCGTTGATCTGTCCGACGCTGTGCTGCTCAATGAGATTCAGAAGCGCGCCAACGTCAAGATCGAATGGAACCTGATCGACCCCACCATCTACGCTGATACCGTCAGCCCCATGCTGGCTTCCGGCCAGGATCTGCCTGACATCATCCAGCTGCCCGACACCGACAGCAACATGACTTACCTGTCCACCGGCATGTTCGTCAAGCTGGACGAGTATCTGGACAAGATGCCCAACTACTCCTACTTCCTGGAGAAGAATCCCGACATCAAGGCTGCCCTGACCGCTCCCGACGGCCACATCTACTATGTGCCCCAGACCGCCGTAGCTTCCACCTATCAGCCCGTGCTGATGTACAACATGCCCTGGATTGAGAAGCTGGGCATTGAGCCTCCCAAGACTCTGGACGACTTCGTGGCCATGCTCCGCCGCTTCCGCGACGAAGACATGAACGGCAACGGCGACGCCACCGACGAGATCCCCATGTCCGTCCAGGCTTCCTTCCTGCCCTACATGTTCGGCCCCGCCTTCGGTCTGGACCTGGTCTCCGGTTTCTATGCTGACGAAGAGGGCGTCGTGCACTACGCCGCCTACGAGTCCGAGAAGTACAAGGCCTACCTGACCTTCCTGCATGACCTGTACGAAGAAGGCCTGCTGGAGGTTGAATTCACCTCTCTGAACCGCGACCAGACCACCGAGCGTTTTGCCAAGGATCTGACCGGCGTGACCTATGACTTCTCCTGGCAGATGTCCAACCTGTACTCTGCTCAGTATCCCTCCTACCAGGCTGACCCCTCCAAGGGCGTCGTGGTGGGCGTGCCCCCGCTGTCCGGCGAGTATGAAGTCGTCTACATCTGCCGTAACGCCGTGTCCGGCATCTTCGGCGTCAACGTGAAGGCCAAGGACGTGGATCTGGCCGTGAAGTTCCTGGACGCCGCCATGTCCGAGGAAGCTCAGGATCTGTACGTCTGGGGTATGCAGGATCTGACCTACATCATCAACGAGGCCGGCGAGCGCGAATACCTGCCCAAGTGCACCGAGGACGCCATCTGGTACCAGGGCCTGGGCATCAACGCTCCCAACATGCCTTCTCAGCAGTCTGCTGAGGCTACCGCCGTGCTGCTGGCTGACTGGCACGTGCAGGCTATCGCTGACAACGAGGCTCCCTATGCCCGTCCTCCCTTCCCCGCCGTGTACTCCACCACCGACGAGGTGTCTGTGATCTCCATGTACCTGACCGACCTGACCACCTATGTGGACGAGCGCTGCGTCGCCTTCATCTGCGGCTACGCCTCCATCGAGGATGAGTTCGACTCCTACATCGAGACCCTGAAGGGCATGCAGGTTGAAGAGCTGATCAAGGTCAAGCAGGCTCAGTGGGACCGCTATGCCGAGGCTATGAAGTAATTCCGGCAAACCGTCACACAATAACCAATCCGGGGGGACTGCCGCAAGGCAGTCCCCTTTCTCACAAAGGAGCGATCTGCCATGCCCAGCCGCCAGCGCGCCATTATCAACTTTCTGGATGAAGTTTCCGCCTGCCGCATGCACGGCTTCCGCCTGTCCCTGAAGGGCGACGTCCTCGCTGAGGGCTATTGGGCTCCCTTCACCCCGCAGGAGCCGCACCGGCTGTACTCTGTCAGCAAGTCGGTAACGTCTCTGGCCATCGGTATTCTGGCCGGGCAGGGACGCATCCGTCTGGACGACCCCATCTGCGTCTATTTCCCCGACTTGGTGGATGCAGATACCCCCGTCATGCTGCGGGAGGTAACCATCCGTCACATGCTGCGGATGTCCACCTGCTTTGACCGCGCCATGTATTCCATCGACATGGACGACTGGACGCGGCCCTTCTTCCGCGGCGTGCCCACGCATCCCGCCGGGACGCTCTTCCACTATGACACCTCCGCCTCGCAGGTTATGTGCGCGCTGGTGGAAAAGCTGTCCGGGCAGGATATCCTCTCCTTCATGGAGGAGAATCTCTTCCGTCCCATCGGCATGTACGGCCCAAAGAAGTGGCTGAAGGACAAGGCCGGAACCAGTCAGGGCGGCACGGGCCTTCTGATGACGCTGAAGGACTTCTCCCTGCTGGCGGATTTCTGCATGAGCGACGGCCGCGGGCTGATTCCCGCCGATTACCTGAAGTCCGCCACCAGCCTGCAGATCATGACCCAGGAGCGCACCGCTCCTGAGGAGAAGCACGGCTACGGCTACCAGTTCTGGATGATGCGCAAGGGCTTCGCCATGTACGGCATGGGCGGACAGATGGCCATGTGCCTGCCGGAGCAGCAGCTGTCCCTGTGCACCACGGCGGATACCATCCTGTCCTCCGTGGGCGTGCAGCCCCTGTACGACGCGTTCTTCCGCCATCTGGACGGCATTGAAGCGCTGGAGGACAATCCTGCGGACAAGGCGGAGCTTGCCGCCCGTCTGTGTGACCTGCGCTGTCCCGCCCTCACCCCTGCCTTCAGCTGCAAGGATACCCTGCGCATTGACCTTGTGGATTCCGCGCTTCCCTTCACCGCGCTGACCATTCGCCCGGACGAGGTGCTCTTCCACCTGCCCGGGGGCGATTTCTCCCTGCCCTATGGTCAGGGCGCCTGGGCGGACGGTATTTTCCCCACCACCACGGAGAGATGCATCACCTCCGGCGGCTGGATGACGCCCTCCCGCTTCTGCCTGCACTGCGAGGTGAAGGACAATTTCATCAACGCCCTGGAGATGGCGGTGGGCTTTGACGGAAACAGAGCCTCCGTGCGCCTTTCCAGCTCGCTCTGGGAGCTGGTATCCGGCTGGAGCGGCCTGAGCTGGGGATATGCTTGCTCTTGACGCTGCTTTACGGTATAATGGAGGCGGCAACCTATTCTGTTACGAAAGCGAGCAATCATCATGAGCAAGTATCTGGATCGCGCCCGTGAGCTGCGGGCTATTGTGACCCCTCACTATAACTGCGCTCAGTCCGCGCTGCTGCCCTTCGCCCCCGAGGCGGGCGTATCCGAGGAGACGGCCTATCTGCTGGCTGCCAACTTCGGCGCGGGCATGAAGATGGCCTCCGTGTGCGGCGCCATCACCGGCGGCCTGATGGCGCTGGGTCTCCACGGCGTGGACGACAGCCAGACCATCGCCTACTATTACAAGCGCCTGCGGGATAACCATCAGGGTCAGGTGGACTGCGCACCCCTGCTGCAGATCAACAAGGAGCAGGGCCGCGAGAAGAAGCCCCACTGCGACGACATGGTTTACGAGTGCGTTGCGCTGGTGGAGGAAATCCTCCGCGAGAAGGGCAAGATCGGCTGATCCTGCCGCACATAAACAAAACCGCCGGAACGTAATCAATACGTTCCGGCGGTTTTGCTTTGACGATTACTTCGCCTGCTTCATGGACATATACTGCGAATCCCTGATTGCCGTCATCAGGCAATAGAGCTCGTTGTGATCCCTGTCATACTGGACGTAGATTTCATAGTTCAGGAACATCTGGGTATTGGAGGTCTGATCCCGGTTATCGCGCCACGCAGCAACCATTTCTTCCTGCTGCTTTCCCAGCCACACCTCCAGCATAGCCAGATCAGCCTCTTCCGCAAACCGTTCCGTCAGCACCTTCAGCATGGGAAAATACTGCTCCCGGATTTCCCCTTCCTTCTTCGGATACATCCGCAAGCTGATTCCGTCGTGGATCTTCCCGGTTTCCTCGGATACGAAGATCGTCACATAGCCTTCGCCGGTGGTTTCGCCGAAGGTGAACATGCCCATCATTTCCCATGCGTCCGTCAGATCCTTCTTTCCGGCCTCCGCCATCTCATGCCAGATCTGATGCGGAAGATCCTCCTGCGCCAGGGCTGAAGCGCCGGTCAAAAGCATCAGCACAGCCAGCAGAACACCCGCGAGCCTCTTTATCATGCCTGTATCCATCCTTTCGTTACACTTCCACCAGTTCATACTCCCTGCTGCCCAGACCCAGCGCGGCAGCAGCCTCGATGGTCTTCACGCCGTTGCGGCTCTCAATGCGCTCCAGCAGGTGCGCCTGACCGGGATCATCCGTGGCGGCATACACCAGATCAAGACAGGCCTGATCCACCGCCACCGGATCCTCCGAGACCAGCACGCCGATATCCGCCATGCAGGGATCCTCCGCCACGGCGCAGCAGTCGCAGTCCACGGACATGTTCTTCATCACATTGACGTAGACCACGTTCCCCTTGAGGTAATCCACCACGGAGGTCGCCGCATCCGCCATGGACTCCAGGAAAGAGTCGTGATCCGCCGTCCAGATCTTCTCCGGATCGCCCGCGCCATGGATGTAGGCCTTGCCGTAGGAGCTGCCCACGCCGATGGACAGCTGCTTGATCGCTCCGCCGTAGCCGCCCATGGGATGGCCCTTGAAGTGACTCAGTACCAGCATGCTGTCGTAGTTCGCCAGATTCCTGCCCACGAAGTTCT
This sequence comes from Clostridia bacterium, assembly GCA_017471885.1. Classification (GTDB taxonomy): domain Bacteria; phylum Bacillota; class Clostridia; order Christensenellales; family Aristaeellaceae; genus UBA11524. The sequence goes on from JAFURI010000048.1 coordinate 20,333, forward strand.
TCTGAATCTGCTTGCCGCCCTTGATGGGCAGCTCCAGATCCGGTCCCTCCGCGTCCAGCAGATCCACCGGGAACAGATCCCAGCCGTGATCATGGAACAGCTGCAGATGATCCTCCGTCTTATAGCGCGCGCCCTTGTAGGCGGTATTACATTCCACCACCGTACCCTGCACATGGTCAATCACCGGCTTCCAGAAATCCGGCCGCAGGAAGTTCTGATTGCCCTTCTCGCCAGAATGCACCTTCACAGCCACCCGGCCTTCCAGCTCCCTGCCCAGCAGCCGGTACAGCTTCAGCACGCTCTCGGGCGTGATCTCACGGGAAAAATAGACCTTTGCTTTCATGTAATTCCGCCTCCTTTACTCTGATTATCATATACCATATTGTGCCATATTAGTCAAGAAGGCGCAGCCCCGTCCTGCGGAGCCGCGCCTTATCTTACCGGCTGTAAATGCCGGTGGTAATTTCCCTGATATAGGAATCCCGGTGGGGGAGTCCGTCGTCCGCCATGGCGATATCCACAGCAGCCTGCGTATCATAGGGTACGGAGAGGATCGTCATCATCAGCGGGCCGGGCTCAGCGGAGTCCTTTTCGCCCTCCACAATCAGGGCATGGGCCTTGGGCACGCCGATGCTGTTGCCCACGCTGCCGGTATTGATGATATACCCCTCCCGCAGCGTGCGGAAGAAGGGGCGATGGCTGTCGGCAAAGATCACGCCGCCGTACACGCCGCCCGGGCCGGTAAAGGCCGCGCCCAGCTTTTCCTTATCGTCCTGCACCTGCATCAGCTCGGTCACAGGCCGGCCGTGGAAGAGGCGGAACCGTACGCCGCTGATCATTACTTCCCGTTCTCTGGGCAGCGTATTGAGCCAGTTCATGCGCTCCTCGCCCAGCTGATCCCAGAAGTACTGATCCGCCGCATATTCCTTGCCGCCGATGCCGTAATCCCAGTTGCCGCCCACCCACAGGGAGCACTTCTGCCGCGCCCAGTCGCAGGTTTCGGCATTGCTGGGGCCCTTGCCCACCGCATCGCCCAGGAACCAGATTTCATCCGCGCCGATCCTCTCAAGCGCCTGCTCCATCGCCAGGGTGGCGGGCAGGTTGCCATGCAGGTCGGCTACCAGCGCAATTTTCATTGTGCGTCCTCCTCAGTCGGGGTAGGCGAGGGTCTCCACGGTGCAGCCTTCCAGCACCTTCACATAAGCGGCGGCTTCCTCGCGGGCAGCGGGGAGATCATGCTCCAGATAGTTGCCGCACTCGATCTTCTTCGCGCCGGGGATTTCTCCCTCAAAGGCCGCAGAGAAGGCAAAAGCTTCCTTCACCAGCCGGATGGCGTCCGCATGGCTCACCGCATCGCGCAGGATCAGATAAAATCCCGTGCGGCAGCCCATGGGGCCGAAATAGACCACATTGTCCGACCAGTCGGAGGAGCGCACATAGGTTGCCACCAGATGCTCGATGGTATGCAGGGGCTTCTGCGCCACAAAATCATCCTGATTGGGATACTTCAGCCGCAGGTCATAGGTGATGCAGTCGCCGTCCACACGGCTGATATACATACCCGGGACAAGGGTATCATGGTTGATGGTAAAGGATGCAATCTTGCGCAGCATAAGTCTTCCTCCTTACTGGTTGTCGCCTGCAGGATACATGCGGTAGTGCAGCTTCTTGGTGATATGGAAGTAGCAGGGGAACAGGAAGAAATCCGCAAAGAACCATGCCGCCGGATTGCCCCAGCACGCGCCGTAGAAGCCGAACACGGGCACCAGCAGCAGCGCTACGCCCACGCGGGCAATCAGCTCCATCACGCCGGCCAGCATGGCTACGCGGGTAAAGCCCAGACCCTGAATGGTAAAGCGCAGGATGTTCACAAACAGCAGGGGAATAAAGCACGCCGTGCAGATGACCATGTAATCGTAGGCGAGCTGGATCACCTGCGTTTCGCTGCTGTCCACGAAGAGGCCGATCAGAGGCTTGCCGAAGAGGATCATGGCTGCCAGCGCCAGCACGCAGTAGATGCAGCCGATGATACCGGAGGCCTTCAGGCCCTCGTGCACGCGCTTGAGCTTGCGCGCGCCGATATTCTGGCCCGCAAAGGTCGCCATGGTGGTAGCGAGGGAGTCAATCACGCAGGTGAAGAAGCTGTACAACTTGCCGCCTGCGGTCATGGCCGCCACAGCCACCGTACCCAGACCATTGATGGCGGTCTGCATGGCCACGGAGCCGATGGCTGTGATGGAGTACTGCAGACCCATGGGCAGACCCATCCCCAGCAGACGCATGGCAATCTGCGGATTAAAGGCCAGGTCGCCGGGCTGCACACGCAGCACAGGGAACTTCCTGATCATCACAACCAGACATCCCACGCCGGAGACCAGCTGGCTGATAATGGTAGCATACGCCGCGCCTGCCACGCCCAGATTCAGCTTGAGGATGAACAGCATATCCAGCGCCACATGCAGCACCGCCGCCACAGCGATGAAGTACACCGGTGTTTTGCTGTCGCCCATCGAGCGCATGATGCCGCTGGTCATATTATACAGCACAGTGACAGGAATTGTCACGAAAATCGGCAAAATATAGTCGATTGCGCCGTCCAGAATATCAACAGGGGTCTGGGTGATCACCAGCATCCACCGGCACAGCAGGGAGGTAACCACCGCCATCAGCACCGAGATGCCGCCTGCCAGATAGGCGCAGTGGATGACGCTGCGGCGCAGCTCGGTTTCATCCCTTGCGCCGAAGGCCTGCGCCACGGGGATGGCGAAGCCCGAGCAGATGCCCATGCAGAAGCCCAGCAGCAGGAAGTTCAGCGAAGCGGTGGAGCCCACCGCTGCCAGCGCGGCAGAACCCAGATATTTGCCGACGATCGCCGTATCCACAAAGCTGTACAGCTGCTGACACAGAAAACCGAACAGCAGCGGCACCGTAAAGGAAATCACCAGTTTGAAGGGCGACCCGACGGTCATGTCCCTTGCAGCATTGCGAGCCATGATCTTTACCTCGTCCAATGTCTTTCTTCGACACATATTTCTTTTCAACAGCTATGTATATATCACATTGACAACATTTTGGCAACGAGCAAATCTGGCGCGTTTCCTGCCATTTTAACGGTCAACATCAGTGAGCGATGGTCAGGGCTCTGCCCTGATAACCCGCTTAAGGGTCTTCGACCCTTAAGAATCCCGTTTCCGGCGGCAAAGCCGCCGGGC
>JAFURI010000049.1 GCA_017471885.1 Clostridia bacterium
CCTCCAGCAGGGAGGCCTGGGTCTTGGGGCTGGTACGGTTGATTTCGTCAGCCAGCACCACCTGGCTCATCACCGCGCCCTCCTTGAACTCCATCTGGCCGGTCTTGAAGTTGACCAGCGTGAAGCCCGTCACGTCCGAGGGCATCAGGTCGGGGGTGAACTGGATACGGCGGAAAGAGCAGTCCAGCGAGCGGGCGAGTGCGCTGGCCAGCGTGGTCTTGCCTACGCCGGGCACGTCCTCAATCAGCACATGGCCCTTGCACAAAAGGGCGATGAGCGCGTACTCAATGGCTTCCTCCTTGCCCACGATGGCCTTGCCGATGTTCTCCTGCAGGGCCTGGATGATCCGACGGGGCTGCTGCATATCCTCTGCCTCCTGAATTACAAAACTTTTCACCATAGTATAACCAATCTGTAACAAAAAATCAAGATACGGTGGGCTGTTTTTCTTGCCAAGACAGCGCGGATGGGGTACAATGTCAAGGAAACAGGCCGGTTTGCGGATTTTTCAGATTTGTAACAAAAATGAAACAATAGCGGTGATGTGCCATGATGGATACCCTGACGCAGGAAGGCTGGCTTCCGCTCCTTGAGACCCGGTTGCTTGGCCGGGGCGAAAACAGGTGCCTTGACAGCACAGATTCTACCAATATACAGGCGCGCAGGATGGCGCTGGCGGGCGCGCCCCACGGCAGCCTCTGCCTGAGCGAAACCCAGTCCGCCGGCAAGGGCCGTCTGGGCCGCAGCTGGGAATCTCCCGCCGGCAAGGGACTGTGGCTGTCGGTGATCATCCGCCCCCGGCTGAAGCCGGAGCAGGCGCCGCTGGTGACCCTGTGCGCCGCCATCGCCATGGCGCGCTCTGTGCGGGAAGCTGCCGGGCTGGAGGCGCGGATCAAGTGGCCCAACGATCTGATCTATGCAGGCCGCAAGCTGTGCGGTATCCTGCTGGAGATCGGGGCTACGGTGGAGGAAATCAACTATATTATTGTCGGTACGGGACTGAACGTATACGAGGGAGTCTATTCGCCGGAGCTGAAGGACAGAGCTGCCGCCATTGCGGAGTTCACCGAGCCCCCGGAGCGCAGGAGGCTGCTGGTCAGCTATCTTGCCGCGCTGGAGGACGTGCTGGACAGGCTGGAGACGCAGGGCTTCAGGGGGATTGAAGAAGAGTACGCCGCACTGTCCTGTACCATCGGCAGCGACGTAAACGTCATAGGCGCACAGCAGTTCACCGGTCGGGCGGAGGCTATTGACGAAACCGGCGCGCTGCTGGTGCGCACGGGCGAGGGCGAGCTTTGCAGGGTGCTGGCGGGCGACGTATCGGTGAGGGGCGTGATGGGCTATGTGTAAGCCGCTGGGGTTGGGGATCGACCTGTGCGAAATCAGCCGGATGGAGAAGCTGCTGGCGGACGACCGGTTCCTTTCGCGGTACTTCACACAGCAGGAGGCGGAGTATATCCGCAGCCGCGGAGCCCTCGCAGCGCAGAGCATGGCGGGGATCTGGGCCGCCAAGGAGGCGGCGCTCAAGGCCATGGGGACGGGCATCCGCTTCAGCATGAAGGACGTGGAGATCCTTCATGACGAAATGGGCGCGCCGGTATGCCGCCTGCACGGCGCGGCGGCGGGCAGGGGCGGCTGCATGGTGTCCATCACCCATGAGGGCGGTATTGCGGCGGCCGTGTGCGTGCTGATATCCGGTTGAATTATGCACAATATTCAGCGTATCCTGCAGGATATTGCATTGAAATATCCGGTCTTATTATGTATGATAAGTGTACTGAAATCTGTCGATATCGGGAGGAACTGCATATGGCCAAGTTTGTCCTTTCCGCATTTGCGGATGAAGCCAGCTCCAGTCTGGACGAGCAGCTTCAGGCGCTGAAGGAGGAGGGAATTTCCCTCATTGAACTGCGCGGCGTGGACGGCAAGAACTGCTCTGTGCTGACGCTGGAGGAAGCGGGTGCGGTGAAGGCAAAGCTGGACGCCGCAGGCGTGAAGCTTTCCGCGCTGGGATCTCCCTACGGCAAGGCACCGCTGGAGATTCCCTTTGATGAGCATCTGGCGCTGTTCCGGCATGGACTGGAGATCTGCAAAAGGCTGGACTGCAAGCGGATCCGCATGTTCAGCTTCCATCCGCCCAAGGACGCCGATCCTGCCCTGTGGCGGGACGAGGTGCTGCGCCGGCTGACTATCATGCTGGAGGATGCGGAAAAGGCCGGAATCCAGCTGGTGCACGAGAATGAAAAGGGTATCTACGGCGACGTGACGGAGCGCTGCGAGGATCTGCTGGAGCATTTCGGCAGCCGCATGGGCTTTGCCTTCGACCCGGCCAATTTCATTCAGTGCGGCGTGAAGCCTGCCGAGGCTTATGAACGGCTGCACGGCAGGATCACCTACATGCATATCAAGGACGCGCTGATGGCTGACGGCGCGGTGGTGCCTGCAGGCCACGGCGACGGCGAGCTTCCCGCCATTCTGGCAAAGCTCAATCAGGAGCGGGAGGATGAGGTAATCCTGACGGTGGAGCCCCATCTGACGGTATTCGACGGTCTGAAGGATCTGCAGGACGAAAGCCTGACCCATCATGAGAGCTATCCGGACGCCCGCACAGCCTTCCATGCCGCTGTGGCTGCGCTCAGGGATATTCTTGCCGCAATCTGAATCAGGGAATATGGAGGAGGATCACGCTATGCTGAAGCTGGGTATTATCGGCGCGGGCAATATGGGCTCCGCCCACATCAAGAGCATTCTGGCGGGCGACAGCCCGGAGATCACCGTGACCGCCGTGGCGGACCGCAGGGAGAGCCGCCGCGTATGGGTGAAGGAAACGCTGCCTGAGGCTGCGGTCTTCACCGAGGGCAGCGAGCTGATCAGGAGCGGCGCGTGCGAGGCCGTGCTGATCGCCACGCCCCATTATCAGCATCCCACGCTGGCGGCGGAGGCCTTTGAAAATGGTCTGCACGTCATGTGCGAGAAGCCTGCGGGCGTGTATACCCTGCAGGTAAGGGATATGATCGCCGCTGCGGACAAGCGTCCCGACCTGTCCTTCGGCATGATGTTCAACCAGCGCACCAACTGCGTGTACCGCAAGGTCAAGGAAATGATGGAAAACGGCGAGCTGGGCGAAATGAAGCGCATGAGCTGGATCGTGACCGACTGGTACCGCACCCAGTACTACTATGATTCCGGCGCGTGGCGCGCCACCTGGGCGGGCGAGGGCGGCGGCGTGCTTCTGAACCAGTGCCCCCATCAGCTGGATCTGCTGCAGTGGCTGTGCGGCCTGCCGGTCAAGGTGCATGCCTTCGCCCATGAGGGCAAGTGGCATGACATCGAGGTGGAGGACGACGTGACCGCTTATCTGGAGTTTGCCAACGGCGCGACCGGCGTGTTCATCACCACCACGGGCGATGCTCCCGGCACCAACCGTCTGGAGATTACCGGCACCAGGGGACGCGTGATCTGCGAGGGTGATCAGGTGATCTTTGACAAGCTTGGTACGGACGAGCGCGAATGGTGCGTCACCTGTCAGGAGGGCTTTACCATCCCCAAGGTGGAGCGCGTGGCTGTGGAAACCGACGGCCTGAACATCCAGCATCCTGCTGTGCTCAATGCTTTTGCGGCGAAGATTGCCGGCAAGGGCGAGCTGGTGGCGGACGGCCGCGAGGGCATCAACGGTCTGATGCTGTCCAACGCCATCCATCTGTCCTCCTGGCTGGGCGAGACGGTCACCCTGCCTATTGATGAGAAGAAGTTCTACGATATGCTCATGGTTCGCAGCGCCGCCTCCCGCCACAAGGAGGAAGTGGACGTGGTGATGGATACGCAAGGTACCTACGGCAGCAAGTAAGGAGGCGTTGACATGCAGATCGGCGCGCAATTCTACACCCTGCGGGAGCATTGCAAAACCCTTGACGATCTGGCCCTTTCCCTGAAGAAGGTGGCGGATATCGGCTATAAGACGGTGCAGATTTCCGGCACCTGCGATTACGAAGCGGCGTGGCTGAAGGAGCAGCTGGACAAAAACGGTCTGCGCTGCGTGCTGACGCATATCCCTGTGCCGCGCCTCACGGGTGACACGGACAAGGTCTGCGAGGATCACAAGGTCTTCGGCTGCGGTCATGTGGGCCTGGGCTACTATTCCTTTGACGAGCAGAAGGGCGATACTTATCAGAAGTTCCTGAACGACTTTGTGCCCGTGGCGGAGAAAATCCGCAGTCATGGTCTCATGTTCATGTATCACAACCATGACCAGGAGTTCAGGCGTCTGGAGGGCAAGACCATTCTGGAGAAGCTGACGGAGGATATTCCCGCGGAGCTGATGGGTATCACGCTGGATACCTTCTGGGTGCAGGCCGGCGGTGCCGATCCCGCGCTGTGGCTGGAAAAGCTGCAGGGCCGCATTCCCTGCATCCACCTCAAGGACTTCGCCTACGGCCGGAAGATGGCGCCGGTGGGCGAGGGCAACATCAACTTCGACCGGGTGTTTGAGAAGGCTGCTGCCGGCGGCACGCAGTACATGCTGGTGGAGCAGGACGACTGCAACGGCGAGGATCCCTTTGACTGCCTCAGACGCAGCTACCTGTTCCTGAAGTCACGCGGATTTGAATAACGCATCCATGCCCAAGGCGACGCTTGTTCGCTGCGGGCTTTTTTGCATGAAAGGAGAAATGCCGATGGCGACGATACGCCTGCCCTTTACCGCAGCGGATCCTTTTATCCTGCGGGCGAAGGATAATCGATATTACCTCTACTGCACCAGCGAGGCCGGAGAAGGCTTCCCGGTGCGCTCCTCGGACGATCTGATCCATTGGACGGAGCACGGCATGGCCCTGACGAAGGAAACCGCCCGATGGGGCGAGAAGTGCTTCTGGGCTCCGGAGTGCTATGAGATTGGCGGCAGGTACTACCTGTTCTACTCTGCCGACTGGAAGGAGAACCCCACCGGCGCGCTGGAGAACTTCCGCATCGGCGCGGCGGTAGCGGACAGACCGGAGGGCCCCTTTGAGGATATCAGCGACAGGCCGATCTTTGATCCGGGTTATCCCGTCATCGACGCGAACGTGTATCAGGAGGACGGGCGGTTCTACCTGTACTATTCCCGGTGCTGCTACGAGCATTGCATCGACGGGCTGGAGGAAAGCTGGATTTACGGCGTGGAGCTGAAAAGCGACTTCAGCGGCGTGATCGGCGAGCCCGTGCTGCTGCTGAGGCCGGAGCAGGAGTGGGAGGGGCGCAGCGCTGCCTCCACCGGAAGGCGCTGGAACGAAGGCTCCTTCCTGCTGAAGAAAAACGGCAGATACCTGATGACCTACTCGGGCAATTTCTTCGGCGGGCCTGACTATGCCGTGGGCTTCGCCACGGCAGAGCATCCGCTGGGGCCCTATACCAAGGCAGCGGAGAATCCTGTGCTGGAAAGGTACGGCGAGGTGACCGGAACCGGCCACAGCTGCATGCTGGAGGGGCTGGCAGAGGAAATGCTGATTTGCTACCACGGCCGCACGGAAAAGACAGGACAGGATCGGGTGGGCTTCATCTCTGAAGCGGAGATTACAGACGGCCGCCTGCTGATCCATCCATGAGAGAAGCATGCAGGAGGAACCCTGCCACGCCCCGCATTGACCGCAGCGTGCAGGGCGGCATGTTCGCGCCCATGCTCCGCCCTGTGAAGAACGGTTGACAGCCGTCGGCGGCATGCCTATAATAGGCACATACACCTTTTGCAAGGAGGACGCAATCCAATGGCCAAGAAAACAAAAAAGAAGCAGCAAAGGACGAAAATGTGGATCATGATCGCGGCGATCGTGCTTGTGCTGGGTATCGGCGCGTTTGCACTGGCGAATCAGATCGGCGGCAGCAGGACGGAGGAGGGCGAGCTCCTCTCCGGCACCTATTGTGTGAAGATCAGTGTGAAGGACTACGGCGATATTACTGCGGAGCTGTATGCGGATACCGCGCCCATCACCGTGGCCAACTTCCTCAAGCTGGTGGATCAGAAGTTCTACGACGGGCTGACCTTCCACCGCATTATCAGCGGCTTTATGATTCAGGGCGGCGATCCTCTGGGCAACGGCACCGGCGGCTCGAATGAAAAGATCAAGGGCGAGTTCAGCGCCAACGGCGTAGCGAACCCCCTGAAGCACACCCGCGGCGTGCTGTCCATGGCTCGCTCCGGCATGCCGGACAGCGCCAGCTCCCAGTTCTTCATCATGCACGCGGATGCACCCCATCTGGATGGTCAGTACGCGGCCTTCGGCAAAGTGCTCAGCGGCATGGAGGTGGTGGATGCTATCTGCCTTCAGACCCCTGTGATGGATCGCAACGGCACGGTGAGCAAGGCTAATCAGCCTGTGATCACCTCCATCGTACGCATCGAGAAACCCTGACGGGCTGCACAAAAAAACCAGAGTGCAAAGGCACTCTGGTTTTTTTGTATGGATCAATGCTCCTTCCGGGCGGCAGTTTCCCGCTGATGCTGCCATACCCGCTCAAACCACAGATCACGCTGGGGAATGGGCCGGGAGGGACGGCGGCGGCTGACGCCGTGAAGCGTTTCGGTAACGCCGGGGGTATCGTCCTGCATTTCCAGCAGCATGGCGGAAAGCACCTGCCGCTGGGTAATCATCATATCCCGCAGGTGCAGCCGGTCGATCAGCTGCGGATCGGCAGCATCCGCCGGTGCGGTGAAGGCTTCGATTTCATCCAGACGCTTCAGCAGCAGGCGGATGCCGTCAGCGTCCCGCTGGAAGGCGGCGTAGCGGGTCATCAGGCCCTGCAGCTCCGTCATCAGGGAGCTGGCGTCACCCACGGGCAGCAGCAGCTCGGTTTCCGGCAGCTGATCGGGAATGGCACGCTCGCTCATATCCGCAATGTGCCGGGCTGCGCGCATGGAGCCCACCTGCGTGCTGTTCAGGGCCGTGCCGCCGGGGCGGAACTGGCCGAAGGTGCCTGCCGCTTCGCCGCAGACGTACAGGCCCGGCACAGTGGACTGCCAGCAGCTGTCCACCATCACGCCGCCGTTGTGGTGCTGGGCGCAGACGCTCACCTGCAGCATCTCGGTTTCCACGTCGATGCCGTGGTCGCGGTAGAGCTGGATGGCGGGAGCGTTGATGGCCTTCAGCCGCTCAAAGGGCGTGGCCTTGAGCGCGCCGCAGTTGGCAAGGTAATCCCGGGCCTCGTCGGACAGGTCGGATTCGTCGTATCCGGCAGGATTGCGCCGGAAGTCCATGTAGACCTTGCGGCCCAGATCCTCCTGCGCCTTCACAAGCAGATCAATGCGGGAGGAGCCGTTCACCTTGCGGGGATCAAAGGGCCACTGATAGCCCTTGAGGAAGGTGAAGTGCAGCTTGTCCTCCAGGGACAGGCTGTCGGTCAGGAAGTCGTATTCCGTGCCGTTTTCATCTACGGAGACGTAGCGCGGAATGGCCTGCTGATAGCTGCCGGATACGTTCCAGCGGAACTTGACCGACGCCAGACCGTATTGCCAGCAGTGGAGGTTTGCGCCGGCGGCCCCGGCCTCAAAGGCCATGCCGCTCATGCCGAACTGGCTTTCCGGATACACCCTGTTCAGGTACACGCCGGCAGGACCGCCGGTGGCGAGGATCACATGGGCGCAGCGGATGCGCAGCCAGGCGCCCTCTGCCTTGTCGTAGCAGAGCAGGCCGCATACGCCGTTTTCATCCGTCAGGATGCGGGCGCACAGGGTCTTGTCCTGCACCTTTACGCCCTTGAGGCGGACGCTGCGCTCCAGCGCCTCGGTCATGTAGCGGCTGGTGAGCGGGCCCACGGAGGAGGCACGCTTGCGCACGCTGTGGTCGGTCTGGTAGCCTACGTATTCACCCATTTCGTTGCAGGGGAAGGGCACGCCAAGGGATACCAGACGGTAGAAGCACTGGGCGGAGGCGGCGGCCTCGCACAGGGCGATATCGCCGTCCACGTCGTCCCGGTTGAGCACGGCGGCCATATCGCCCACGCTGTCGCCGTCGTCGCCTGCCAGAGACAGGCGGTAATAGGTCTGCTTATCGCTGCCGGTGTTGCGGGAGGTGCCGGAGTTCATATCCTCGGTGACGAGCAGCACGTCCTCGCCCAGCGTACACAGCCAGTCGGCGGCGTTGAGGCCAGCGCAGCCGGAGCCGATCACCGCCGTACGGGTTACGATCTCACGCATGCTTACAGCCTCCTCAGGGCAAAGCCGCCGTCAGCGTTGAGCACCTGCCCGGCTGCATAGTCCAGCAGGCCCGAGCAGCAGGCCAGAACCATCTTTGCCACGTCCTTCGGCTCGCCAAAGCGGGGCACGGGCAGCAGTCCGCCGTCGATCAGCTTCTGATACTTTTCATGCACTACATGGGTCATGTCCGTGGCGATGATGCCCGGGCGCACCTCGAACACCGGGATTCCCTCCGCTGCCAGACGGTCGGCAAAGAGCTGGGTCACCATGCCCACGCCGGCCTTGCTGATGCAGTACTCGCCCCTGGGCGTGGAGGAGGTGTAGGCAGAGATGCTGCCGATATTGACAATGCGGGGGCTGTAGTCCTTCAGGGTTTTCAGACCCTCGATCATGGCGTTTGCCGCCAGCTGGCACATGAACATGCAGCCCTTGAGGTTGATATCCAGCACCCGGTCGAAGCTCTCCTCGGTCATTTCCAGCAGATCGGCACGAACCAGAGGCGCCACGCCGGCGTTGTTCACCAGCACGTCCAGACGGCCGTAGCGATCCAGCACATGCCGGATCAGCGCCTTGCGGCTGTCGGAATCCTGCACCTGGCAGGGGAAGTAGTCTGCATCAGCAGGCAGATCGGAGGGGCGTTCGGGGCGCGTGCCGGAGTAGATAACGGTATACCCGTTCTCCTGCAGCAGATCCGCAATACCCCGGCCAATGCCGCGGCTGGAGCCGGTTACGACGGCAGTCTTCACAGCTTGTACACCTCCCGGTCGCGGATGATGCAGCCTGCGGGGGTGCCTGCGCGCAGCAGCTGAGCGCAGCCGCCGCAGGTGACGCACACGCTGCGGCCGGAGATGCAGCCGTCACGGCGGCAGTCCTGCACGAAATCGGGATAGGCAAAGGCCATGCGGCCGAAGCCGGCCATGGCGCAGTGACCGCCGTCCACCATGGCGGAGGCCAGATTGGGAGAGTGCTGGCGCAGGTAGGAGAAGGCGCTGCCCAGCACAGGCAGATCCGGGATCGCGTGCTGGATTTCGCTCAGGCCCTTCATCATGCGGGATACGCCCTCCAGCGGATGCTCGTCGGGCACATAGTTGCCGCGGTCGTAGGGGCGGTTCACATGGGGATTCTTGTAGGGGTTGCCCATGGTGACGTTGATCAGCGGGATGCCGAACTCATCCTTCAGCTCGCGGATCAGCCGGATGGGCTCCTGCAGATCAGGCTCGAGGCTGCCTTCGTGCACGCCGAAGCCGTAGGGATAGGGGAAGCCGTCGTACACGTTCATGCGGCTGGACAGGAAGAAATCGCCGGAAACCTCGCTCTTTGCGGCGCGGTAGGCGTTCTTGAGGAAGCGGGTACGGTTCTCGTAGCTGCCGCCATACTCGCCGGGACGGGTGTAGGCGCTGAGCAGCTCGCAGGCCAGGTAGCGGTGGCAGCACTTCACGTCCATGCCGTCAAAACCGGCCTTCCGGCACAGCTTTGCAGCGCGGCCGAATGCCTCCTCGTAGCGGCGGAGCTGATCATCGGTGACGATACGCCACTCGGGCAGGGGAGTATCCTCCAGCGGCGGGCAGTTGTAGGCAATGATGGGATCCGGCACGCCCGTGGGCTTGGAGTAGCGGCCGGAGTTGGTGGCCTGCATCACGATGACGGGGGCGTAGCCGTTCTCCTTCAGGCTGATTTCACGCATGTGATCCAGCAGGCGGGCGTATTCGTCCACGTTGTCCTCGGTCAGCATCAGCTGATGCGCGCTGGCGCGGCCTTCGGGCACGGTGGCTACCGCCTCGAACCAGATCAGGCCGGGGCCTGCCTTGGCAAAGCGCTCGTAGCGGCGGATGGTCAGCTTGTCGGGCGCGCCGCTTTCGGTGCCGTCGGTGCCCTCCATGGGCTGGAAGGCAATGCGGTTGTCAGCGGTCTTTGCGCCCAGCTGCAGGGGCTGGTAAAGGGGAGAAAGATCCTCCTTGAGAGGTACGAAGGCGTTGAGCTTTTCTGCGGCGGACTGTACGTCGGAAAGAGCGGGATAGTGGAATGTTTCATGCTGCATAGAGACGGTTCCTCCTTGCTATCTTGCTGCTTCTATGATAAAGTATAAGGCAAGGAAACGGCGTGTTCCCATCAGCATGAAAATATGGAAAATCGATTCGGAGGAGGTGAGCGCATGCCCTTTGAGATCGTCTACAGCGACAAGGCTGTATCCCACGATACCCATACCCATGTGTACTATGAGCTTTTGTATGTGGTGGAGGGCAGCGTGCTGCTGACCATCCGGGGCCGGGAACACCGGGCGGAGGCGGGCTCGCTGGTGTTTCTCAACCAGTTTGACGAGCATGCTACCCGTTTGATTTCCGACGTATACCGCCGTTATTATCTGCTGATTCCCCCCACCCAGCTCCAGTCCTTCCGCAGCGATGCGCGGCTGCTGTCCGTGTTCCGCTTCCGCCGGGAGACCTTTCCGTATGTGCTGAAAACCGGGGAGGATCAGCCCCGCTTCGATGCGTATTTTGATCTTCTGCAGCAGACGGCCCGGCGCCGTGGCAAGCACATGGACGACGAAGTGGAGGCGCTGCTGACGCTGATTCTGCTGGGGGCACAGGAGCTGCGGCCGGATATGTTCATCAGCGACTTCGGGGATTCCATCCTGCCTATGGGAGAGATCCTCGATGAAATGGATAGGAACTATGCCAGTCCCTTCTCCCTCAAGGATATGGCAAAACGCTACCACGTCAGCCCGGGCTGCCTTTCGGCGCACTTCAGCCGGTATGTGGGCATGCGGCCCATGCAGTATGTAACGCTCAGCCGCCTGACGCGGGCGCGGGTGCTGCTCCTGCATACGGAGCAGTCGATATTGGATATTGCCGGACAGTGCGGCTACAACGACGTCAGCAGCTTTGTGAGGCGCTTCCGGGAGGAATTCGGGGTGACGCCGCTGCAGTTCCGCCTGCAGCAGAAGCACCGGCCCACCCGGCCCACGCCCCGCATCAGCGATGACAGATGAGGAAGCATATGATGGATCAAAGACGAGACAACCTGCGCAATCTGGGTATTTTCGCCCATGTGGATGCAGGCAAAACCACCCTGTCGGAGCAGCTTCTGCGCCACGCGGGGGCCATCCGTCAGGCGGGCAGCGTGGACAGCGGCACCGCCTATACGGATAATCTGCCTGTGGAGCGGCGCAGGGGTATATCGGTCAGGGCCAGCTGCGTCAGCCTTTCGTGGAAGGGTGTGACCATCAACCTGATTGATACCCCCGGTCATGTGGATTTTTCCGCAGAGGTGGAGCGCAGCCTGTGGGCGCTGGACGGCGCGGTGCTGGTGGTATGCGCCCGGGAGGGTGTGCAGCCCCAGACCGAGGTGCTTTTTGACGCGCTGCGCCGGCAGCGGATCCCCACGGTGATTTTCATCAACAAGACAGACCGGGAGGGCGCGGACGTGCGCCGCACCCTGGGGCAGATTCACCGCCGTCTGACGGATCAGGCCGTGCTGACGTCGGATGAAGACGCAGTGACCGAGGCTGTGTGCATGACCGACGATGCGCTGCTGGAACGGTACCTTGGCGGCGAAACGATCGAGACGGAAGAAATCCGCAGCCGCCTGACTGCGCAGGCCCGATCCGGCGGCATGTACCCTGTGTTCAGCGGTTCCGCGCTGCGGGACGAGGGCGTGGAGCAGGTGCTGGACGCAGTGGTGGATTATCTGCCGGGGCCGGATGCATCTGCCGCTGCCCTGTGCGGCGTGGCCTTCGCCGCCGATCAGGACAGGCTGCTGGGCAGGGGCGTGTGGATGCGCCTGTACGGCGGCAGCCTTGAGAACCGGGAGGCCGTGACGCTGGGCGCGGGCGTGGATCCTGTCAGCGGCGAGGAACGGTTTGTGCAGCGCAAGATCACCCAGATCAAGACCGTGAACGGTCAGGACGCAGGGGTGCTGCGGGCCGGTGAGATCGGCGTGGTGTACGGGCTGGGAGATATCCGCATCGGGCATGTGCTGGGCGATGAAGCCCTGCTGCCCTGCAAGGTGGAGCCGGGCAGCCTGCGCACGCCGCTGATCACCGTGCAGGCGATACCGGAAAAACCGGAGGAGATGCAGGCGCTGCGACTGGCATGCGAGACGCTGGCTGGAGAGGATCCGCTGCTGCAGGCCCACTATGCCCGCAGACTCAACGAGATGCAGCTGCATGTGATGGGTGAAATCCAGCTGGAGATTCTGCAGGAGCTGCTGGAGACCCGATTCGGGCTAAAGGTACGCTTCGGCGAGCCCACAGTGATTTACCGGGAGACCATTGCCCGTCCGGCGTGGGGCCATGTGGCGTATCTGGCTCCGAAGCCCTGCTGGGCGATCATGGATTTCTACATGGAGCCTGCGCCTCGTGGCAGCGGCGTAACCTTTGCCTCCACCGCGCCGGTGAAGGACATTGCGCCGTCGTATCAGAATCAGGTGCATCAGGCGCTGCCCATGGCATTGAGTCAGGGTCGTCTGGGCTGGCCTGTGACGGACGTGAAGATTACCCTCACCGGCGGCAATCATCACATCTTCCATACGCATCCGCTGGACTTCATCGTAGCCACGCCCATGGGTATTCAGGATGGATTGCGGGAGGGCGGCAGCGTGCTGCTGGAGCCTGTTCTGGAGATCCGGTTCCTTCTGCCGCCGGAGTGCGTGGGCAGGGTGATGAGCGACGTGGCGGTCATGCGCGGCGAGGTCACCGACACGAAAACCGACGACGACCGGGTGATTCTCACCGCCGACGTGCCCGTGCAGACCAGCATGAGCTATGCATCCACCCTTGCGTCGCTTACCAGCGGCCGTGGCGGCATGAGCATCCGCCTCAAGGGCTACAGGGAGTGTCCGCTGGAGCTGGGGGCAACATGTCCCCGGCGGGGCGTGGATCCGCTGGATACCAGCCGGTATATCCTTGCGGCGCGCAATGCGCTGGAGGGCGGCATTTTTGACGATATGTAAGGAGGAACGTTTATGGAGTATCAGCGCAGAACCAATTCGTCCGACCTGATCACCCGCGCTTATCTGGACAGCCTGCTGGTGGAAATGCGTCATCTGGATGCGGTGATTCCCTCCACGGAGCTGCAGCTGTTCGGCAAGACCTTCGCTACGCCTGTGATGACCGGCGCGCTCTCCCACCTGAACAAGTCCTGGCCTGACGGTATGACGGAATGGGCCCGAGGCGCTGCACAGGCAGGGGCCGTGGCATGGAGCGGCATGGGCCCCAGGGAGGAGCTGGAGCGGATGGTGGATACCGGCGCGTCGGTGATCAAGATCATCAAGACCTATGCCGACCGGGAGAGCATCTATGACAAGATCCGCCATGCTGAATCCTGCGGGGCGCTGGCGGTGGGTCTGGATATCGACCATGCATTCAACCGCCGTCTGGGCTATGATGAAATCGACGGTATGGCGATGTATCCGCTGTCGCAGGCGGAACTGACCGATATGGTTCGTTCTACAAAGCTGCCCTTTGTGATCAAGGGCGTATTGAGCCGTCAGGACGCGCGCAAGTGTGTGGAAGCGGGCGTGAAGGGCATGGTGGTTTCCCATCACAACGGTCGTCTGGAGTGCGCGGTACCTCCGCTGATGATTCTGCCGGAGATACTGGAGGAGGCCGCAGGGCAGGCGGAGGTGTTTGTGGACTGCAGTCTGGAAAGCGGCATGGACGTATTCAAGGCGCTGGCGCTGGGTGCGTCGGCGGTCTCGGTGGGCCGTCCGCTGCTGCACAGGCTGAAGGAGAAGGGCGCGGAGGGCGTGAAGGAAGAAATTGAGCGCATCACCGCCGATCTGCGCTATAGCATGGCCATGACCTGCTCTCATGATATCCGCAGCATTGACCGCAGCGTGGTGCGGATGGGATCCTTTGTCTGGTAAATATGCAAAGCCCCGGAGCGTGTTTGCTCCGGGGCTTTTTGCTTACCTGGTTTTGATGCGTTCGGTGTGCACCAGTGTAGCGGCGCGATTTCCAAAACAAAAGCGGCGCGATTTCCAGAACAATGAAATATGCAAGCAATATGCAGTGAAATATTCTTCCAAAACGACAAAAACCGGGCAGAAACCATGCCCGGTTTTTTTGCATAAGTGCGCTAATTCGCACCGTTATTGTCATCGTTTAACACATTCACATCTATTCCCAATCGCCTCCCCGCAGCTGCTGCGATTGCAGCGTGAACCTCTATGCCGACAGCGTCGAAACCCTCCAACTGAGCAGCTGCCAACGTACTACCGGATCCCGCAAAGGGATCCAGAATTCGCCCTCCTGGTGTCGTAATCTTGATAATCTGTCGCATGATTTCCAGTGGCTTTTGTGTCTGATGGATCCGCTCCTGCCCCTGTACGTTGCTTGCACGAAACACTCCGGGCAGGCACGGCACACCTCGATCGAGCGGCAGGTCGCCATTGCTGGCCCACACAATAAACTCTGCTTGCTGACGAAAACGCCCCCGTTGCGGGCGCGAGGACATC
>JAFURI010000050.1 GCA_017471885.1 Clostridia bacterium
CGGCGAACCATTTCCTCCGCTTCGGGGAAGAGCACCAGCTCCTTGCCCGCCACCTTGGCGGCGATGCGCTTGGTGATGTCATCCACCGTGGGGCCGAGGCCGCCGGAGGTGATGACCACGTCAGCGCGGGACAGGGCGAGGCGATAGGCCTCCTCCAGCCGTTCGGCATTGTCGCCCACTACGGTCTGGTGATACTGGCTCACGCCCAGCGCGCTCAGCCGCCGGGAGATAAATTGCGCGTTGGTGTTCAGCACCTGCCCCATCAGGAGCTCTGTGCCCACGCAGAGAATTTCAGCAATCATGAAGGGTTCCTTCTTTCTGTGGTGCGATAAGGTAGTAATACCACGCGGAAGGTCAATCTTCCTCCTGGTATTCCAGGATATCCCCGGGCTGACAGCGCAAAATCCGGCAAATGGCGGACAGCGTTTCGAAGCGGATGGCGGTGACGTGGCCGTTTTTCAGCCGGGAGAGATTCACGGGGGAAATGCCCACCAGCTCTGACAGCTGGTTCAGGGATATTTTGCGGTGCGCCATCATACGGTCCAGGCGCAGGATGATCTTGCCCATAGCGCCTCCTTATACCATGCCGTCCACGTCCTGCTGCAGCCGGACGCCCTGGCTGAAATACTGTGACAGGCACAGCACCATCAGACCGATTACCGCGCTGGTGAAGTCCAGCTCCGTGCGCAGGTGATTGGCCGTAAGCAGGCCGACAACCAGCACGATCAGCGGCTGGGCAATGGACAGTACGCCAACCTGCTGCAGGTGTTTCACCACGCTGGGAAGGAAGGGCGTACCCGTCTCGCGGGCAGTGAGAAGTACAGCGCTCACGCCGTGGAACATCAGCGCCCGGGCAAGGCTCAGCGCTGCGCCGCCGATGAAAACAATGGCTTGTGTTCCGGGCAGAATATGGTTTTCCGCAGGATTCAGCGACAGGTTCATACCGCCTACCGTGACGCCCAGGTTGTGCAGCAGGGGCAGCTGTTCCGCCGTTATGCCTGTCCATACAGCGATCAGCCCCAGCAGCGATGCTGCCATGGCGATCCAGTTGAAAACCGCCAGCACCCGGCAGATAATCAGTGCGCCTTTGTTCAGCCTATGCATGAAGACACCTCCTTTGTGTCTTCAGCATAGCATGGATATTAGCGTTCGTCAATAGAAAATTAACGTTTTACGATAAAATCAGTAATCGAATTCGTGCTCGCCCACGCGGATGACATGCGAAAGCTTCTCATCCTGATAGGGCTTGCGGATCTCAATCAGGTTCAGCACGGTGTAGCCATGGCGGCGCAGAAAAGCAATCATGCCATGATTGTTGGGATGCACGTAATTGAATACGGTTTCCTCGCCAAAGGACGCGGCAACCTTCTCGGCTTCCCGCAGCAGCGCCGTGCCGATCTGTCGGCGGCGGAAGGCAGGATCTGTGTAGATAGACTCCACCCACACGCAGGGCTCGTCCACCCGGCAGACCACATAGCCGGCACAGGTGCCATCCACCATAGCAGCAAATACGGGGAAACTGGTAGCCAGATATTCCGCCAGCTCCTCGCGGCCTGCGGGAACATCCGGCCGGGAAACGATGCCCTTGTATCCTTTCAGTGTAATGCGAAACGCTGCAACAAGCGGTGCAACCATATCCAGATGTTCCGCTGTGACTTGAATGATTTCCATGAAAACAGCCTCCCAGTACGAAAACCGGCCATGACAATCTGTCATGGCCGAAATGCGGTTCCCACTCCCACGCGCACACAAGTTGAACTGAAGGCGGCAGCCTGAATCGCGGAAAGGGATTCTTAAGGGGCAAGCGTCCCTTAAGCAGGGTGCAGGGACAGAGTACCTGCCGGATTCCCCTACTTTCACGCGCACACAGGCAAGGCCGGAGGCAACAGCCTGAATCGCGGAAAGGGATTCTTAAGGGCCGATGGCCCTTAAGCGGAGTCCAGAGGCAGAGTCCCTGCCGTCCCCTCCTTACTCCCACGCGCACGCAGGCAAGGCCGGAGGCAACAGCCTGAATCGCGGAAAGGGATTCTTAAGGGCCGATGGC
>JAFURI010000051.1 GCA_017471885.1 Clostridia bacterium
CCAGAGGGATTTCATCCCTCTGGACTCCCTTTCGGGTAGATTGTAACTTGGTCTTCAGGCGCGTTGGCATAGCCAACGCGCCATTTTGCTGGGGTCACGGCGGAGTCTTCGACTCTTTTCTTTACGGTCGCGCCTCGACGCAGAACATGCGGCGTTCAAGGTTGTTTTGCCTTTTGCCTTATCGCACAGATGATAGTATGATCCCTTCTGTTATCAGAATGTTAACAGGCCAATCACTATTTCATCACATAGAACAGTTATACTGTCAGCATCATCCCATGGAAAGGTGGTTGTTCCTGTGAAAAAACTGTTCGCTCTGGCGCTTGTGCTGTGCATGCTGATGGGCACGTCCGCTTCGGCGGAATCTGCCGAAACCGTCATCGTCCTCTCCGACGATCAGATCACCGTGGACGGCAGCGCCATTACCGAAGATACCTCCGCGCCCGTCCATCTGGCCCGGGTCATCGAGACCCACGAGGACGTGCCCGAAAACCTGAAGGACGTGGAAAACCGCGTTGTGACCATCACCGACGGCGGCGTGTACCGCCTGTCCGGCACGGCTTCCGATATCCAAATCGCCGTGAAGGCGGGCGATGACGACGACGTGCGCCTGATTCTGGATAATGTGGATCTCACCTGCCGCACTGCCTCCGTGATCGCAATCTACTCCGCCCATGATCCCCGCATTGCAGGCGAATACGGTGTGACCATCGAGCTGGCAGCGGGCTCCGACAACCGGATCACCGGCTCCCACAACTCCGCCGAGGATCCCGAGCCCGAGTTTGACGGCGCCATCGGCTCCCAGGTATCCCTGGGCTTTGAGGGCTCCGGCAGCCTGACCGTGGATGCGGACAACGAAGGCGTGGAGGTGGCAGGCGGCCACATGACCATCAACGGCGGCGTGTTCCACATCTCGGCCTGCGACGATCCCCTGAACGTGTCCGAGGACGGCGTGGGCGTGCTCACCGTCAACGATGGCTACCTGTACTCCGCGGTCAAGCCCCTTGAGGGCGGCGAAGGCGATGGCATCGACTCAAACGGCTGGATCGTCTTCAACGGCGGCACCGCCATCAACCTGGCCCATCCCGCCAGCGGCGACGGCGGCATCGACTCCGACATGGGCAGCAGCATCAACGGCGGCGTGATCGTAGGCGCAGGCAACATGTACGATCCCATCGAGTCCGCCTCCGGGCAGCTGTTCATGATGCTGGAGTTCGGTCAGGCTACCAACGATCTGGTTGTGGTCACCGACGCGCAGAATCAGCCCGTTTTCGCCTACGACTTCCCCCACGACTACATGTACATCGCCTTCTCCACCCCCGATCTGAAGGACGGCGAAACCTATCATGTGTACCTGGGCGGCGAGATCGAAGGCACGGTGCAGGACGGCCTGTATACTGCCATCACCTCCTACGTCCCCGGCACGCAGATGCAGCACGGCGATGGCAACGCCCGGCAGCGCATGACCATGGCTGCCCCCGACATGGGCGGCCTCCAGCCCGGCGGAAACGTACCCGAAATGCCTCAGGGCGGCTTCGGCGGTCAGGCTCCCGATATGGGCGGCCAATTTGACATGAACGCCTACATGGCTGCTCTCGCCCAGCTGGATCTCAACGAGCTGCTGAAGGGCGCCGACCTGAACGAGCTGCTGAAGGGCAAGGATCTCAACAGCCTGCTGACCGGCTTTGCCGTCACCGACCTGCTGACGGATGATCAGATCAAGGCCGTCTTCGGCGATACGGATATCAGCATCCTGGATCGCGGCGGCCGCGGCATGGGCGGCGGCTTCGGCGGCCCCCGCGGCATGGAATCCTCTGCGGACGTGGCCACCACCGACTTCGTCCTGACGAAGGACAACACCGGCTTCACCAACGTGGTGGCGGCGGAATAATCTGAACACACAAAACCCGGACGGCTCTGTAACCAGCCGTCCGGGTCTTTTTGCGCCCGTTTACTTTTTCAGGCGAAGGGTCTTGACCTCAAAGCCGCGGAAGGAGAGCTTCACGCAGCTTCCCTCCAGCGGGATGGCCTCGCGCTCGTTCTCCAGCATATCGCACAGGAAAGCGGCGGAGCAGGGAAGGTTCAGGGTAAGCGCCGCATCGGCGGCGGCGTGCTTGCACTCGTACAGGCGCAGGATGATATCACCCGAGCCGTCTTCGGCAGCCTTCACCGTGTCGATGATCACATTGGGCGCGTCCACCTGCATCAGGGAGGCGGTTTCCGCCACGCCCTCTGCATGGGTGACGGGTACGTTCAGCTCCATGCCCTCGCGCACCACGCCGCTGTCCATCAGCGGGCCGTCCCATACATAGTAGCTGTAGGTGAAATCATGTGCGCCGCGATCCGCATGCAGATCGGGCGAGGTGGCGGCGCGCAGCAAGGTCAGGGCGATTTCATCCCCCAGCATGCTCACGCCGTACTTGCAGTCATTGAGCACCGCCGCGCCGCGGTTCTCGTCGCACAGGGCGGTGTAGCGGTGGTTGCAGACCTCAAAGCGATCCGCATCGTAGGGGCGGCTGCGGTGGGTGGGACGCTTCACATAGCCGAACTGCATCTCGTTCACGCCCTCATCCGCATGGACGCCGGTGGGGAAGGCCGCCTTCAGCAGACGGTGCTTCTCGTCCCAATCCACATGGGTGACGAAATCCACCCGGCGGCTCAGCGCCGTCAGGGAGATATCCTGCGTCCAGGCGGAATTGGAAATCTTCCGCGTCACCCGCACGGTGCACTTCCACGGCGTGTCCTCAGTGATCTCAAGACGGCCCGGCTCCTCCAGCGGAAGCTGCTGCCGGTCGTACATGCTGTCGATATCCCATGCGTCGAACTTGCGGGGCACGTCCTTGTACATTTTCAGCACGTTGGCGGGGGCGGAAATGCGCTCCCGGCCTGCAGCATCCCTGCAGCTGGTCATCTCGCCCCTGCTGTTGATGCGCACGGTCAGCATGCCGTTGCTCATCACCGCGTCGCCGCCCTCCATGCGGACGCTGACGGGCTGCGCAGGCGGAGCGTAATCCACCGCACTGCTCCAGCCCATGGGCGGCAGCGTGACCACGCCGCAGCCCTGCTGCGTCTTCACCAGCGCCCTGCGCTCCCAGGAGAGGCTGTTGAACCAGGTATCACCCTCACCCTGCGTCAGCGCAGAGGCGGCGCGGGCGGTAATGCCGCCGGTCTCCTGCAGCACCCGGTCGTAGCGGGCGGCGGCTTCCTCGTAAACCCGGGCAATGGACGAGCCGGGGAGGATATCGTGGAACTGATTCAGCAGCACGTCCTTCCAGCAGGAATCCAGCTGACTGAGCGGATATTCCGCCCGGTCCATGGCGGCGACAGACCACATTTCCGCCTCGCGCAGGGCGATCTCGCTCCGGCGGTTACCCTTCTTCACCGCGGCCTGAGAAGTATAGGTGCCGCGATGGCACTGGAAGTACAATTCGCCCACATACCGGTTGGCGGGCATGCCGTCCTGTGCGCAGGCCTCAAAGAACGCCTGCGGAGCCTCCATGCGCACCTTCGGGATACCCTCCAGATCCTTCTCGCGCAGCACGTTCTCGATATGATCCCGGGTGGGGCCGCCGCCGCCGTCGCCGTAGCCGAAGGGCATCAGGAAGCGGGTGATATTCCTCTTCTGCACCCTGTCGCGCCAGCGGTTGTGCACCGTCTCCGCGTCGGTGCGGGAGGTGTAATCCATGTGCAGGAAGGAGGTGATCTCCGTGCCGTCCATGCCCTGCCATGTGAAATAATGATAGGGGAATCTGTCCGAACCGTTGTAGGTCCAGAAGATCTTCTGGGTGGTCAGGTACTCCACGCCGCAGTTCTTGAGGATCTGGGGCAGCGCAGCCGTGTAGCCGAAGGTATCCGGCAGCCACAGCAGCTTGCAGTCCACGCCGAACTCATCCCTGTAGAAGCGCTTGCCGTGCACCACCTGACGGATCAGGCTCTCGCCGGAGGTCATGTTGGTATCCGGCTCCACCCACATGCTGCCGTCGGCAATCCACTGCCCGGCGCGGATCTTCTCCTTCACCTTCTCATACAGCGCAGGATAAAGCTCCTTGCAGATGAGATAGGAATGAGGCTGGCTCTGGATAAACTTGTACTCGGGGTACATGTCCATCAGCCTGACCTGCTGGGCGAAGGTTCGCGCCACCTTGCGCTGGGTTTCTCGGTGAGGCCACAGCCAGCTCAGATCCAGATGCGCGTTGCCCACAGCCCACATTTCCGGCACAGTGGAGCCGTTGTGCGCCGCCAGCACGCCCCGCAGCGCTTCGCGGGCGCGGACGTAATCAGCAATGCGCGTCTCCCGGGGCTGCTCAAAGTCCACCAGCAGGGTGAACTGCTCCAGCGCCGCTTCGATCTCCGCCGTGCGCAGGGAGGTATCGTCCAGCACATTGAGCATATCCCGCAGCATGGTCGCGTCCAGCCACAGCTGATAGGCCTCCTCGTGCCAGACGCCGTAGGTGGTCACGCCGCAGGTCTGCCGGGGCTGATCCTCCGGCAGTGGCTCGTAATCACCCTCGCGGACGGGGCCTGTGGCGCAGGAGCCGGTGGGCGCTTCGGGATAATCATGCCCGCCGTAGGCCTCCAGCAGCAGGTGGAAACAATCCCCCGCCGCGGCGCACTTCGTCAGCACCTGATCGCAGATATAGTGGTGCGGGGCCTTCACCCATTCCGCCCTGCGGGTGCCGAAGGCCTCGCCGTTGACAAACACCGCCGCCTCGCCGCCGGTGCGGATATCCATCACCACCATCTTGCCCGCCGCCCGCTCATCCAGCACAATATCGCCGCGGAACCAGCCGTACTCCCACGTGCGGCCCCATCTGCAGCCTGCGGACACAGGCGCAAAGGCCTGCTGCTCCGCCTCCTCCGGGGACAGCATGTCATAGGTGAAAAAGCTCTCCAGCGCAACGCTGCCCAGCGGCTCATAAAACTCGTGCTCCAGGGTGCGGATCCAGTGCCGTACCCGATCCTTCCATTCAGGGCGCATAAGCATCCTCCGTTTCAGTTATCGCAGAGATTCTGTGCATAAGCACTTCCACAGACGTCTCCCGATATCCTTGCACGTAAAAAAATAATCCTGCCTGCATCAAAATGCAGACAGGACAGTCTGATTATTCTTCCGTCAGCCAGTATCCCCGCTGATCCCTTTCCATCAGCCTTTCGGAGATCATATCTCTGCGCAGGGTGCAGAAATCATCGTGAAAGTCGGCGATGATCAGGTTAACCTCCTTCTCGGTGTAGATACGGCCTTTCTGGAAGGAGCGGCAGATTTCCTCCAGCACGATGCGCTTTTTCTTGCGCTGGGCAGGGATGCTCTTCAGCCTGCCGTAAACGATGAAGGAATCCAGCACCTTCTGCCTGTACTGCCGGTCCCGCTGCTCCTGCTGTTCCGCCTCCTCGGATTCCTCCCGGAGGATATCGATCATCCGCGTCATGAACACGTCGCTGCACAGCGCGTACATGGTATAGTACTGGGTCTTGTAGGAGCGCACAGCCCCGGCCTCCGCCAGTTTCTTCAGGTGGAAAGACACCGTGGGGGCGGTCAGCCCCAGCCGCTCCGCCAGCCGCTCCACATACATATCCTCCGCAGCCAGGGATTTGAGTATATGCAGGCGCGACTTGTCCGCCAGACACTTGAACAGCGCGATTGCCTCCATATCCGTCATGCTTCATCACTCCATATCCTGTCAAAGGCTGTCCGGATCTCCTCCGCCGCCTCCAGCTTGATCTTCTCCAGGTGCGCCTTCACCGCATCGCCGTGGAACTGCGCCTGCTCAAGGCTTTTTTCCCATGCGGCAGGAATCTGCTCCATCCGCATGCGGAAGAACTGCTCCGGTTCCTTCTGCGCGTCTGCGGCCTTCAGCACCGCCTCTGCCACGCCGAACACGTTGGCGCGGATGCGCTCAAACACGCCCTCATCCGCCCTGCCATCCGCCTGCAGCGTCTCCTGATGCGCAAGGCACGATTGCTGACGCTCCGCCAGATACCGCTTCATCGCTGTATACTTTCGCCTGTCCATGGTCTTCTCCTCCTTTTCCGGCTTTGCATTCCTCATCCTGTCGGCATAAGCATATCACTGTAAAATCACTTTGTCAATATCCATTTAGATATTTATCTAACTGCAAAAGCATAAAACAAAAGTCTGATTATTCATATTTCAGGCGTTTACACCCGTCCCGTCCTTGTGCTATGATAACCTCAGAGATCCTGAAAAGGAGTGATATCATGAGCATGGCATGCGTCAGGGAGGCCTTTTTGCACCCTGCGGACGAGTTTACCGTAATCCCCTTCTGGTTCTGGAACGACGAGATGTCCGAGACGGAGCTGCGCCGGCAGATCCATGATTTCCACGCCAAGGGCGTTTCCGGCTTTGTGATCCATCCCCGCAAGGGCCTGCCGAAGACGATTCCCTACCTTGGCGATTCCTTTATGCATTACGTCCGCTTTGCGGTAGAAGAGGCCGCAGGTCTGGGCATGCAGGTGATCCTCTACGACGAGGCCATGTACCCCTCCGGCTCCGCCCACGGCATGATCGTGAAGGAGAACCCCGCGCTGGCTTCCCGGTGCCTGATGATGGAGCGCTCTGACGCGCCTGTGGCGTCGTCGCCCGACATCATCGCCGTGTGCGCCGCCGTCACCGACGGGCAGAGCGTCAGCAGCGTGGAAGTCCTTCAGCCTGAAAACGGCGTTTACACCGCGCCGGAGAACCGGACGCTCCTGTGCTTCCGCATCGGCTTCTCCCACGGCACCATCCGAGGCGTACATGAGAACGAGGACGACGGCGAGCCGGACGCGCCCGCATCCGCCGATCTGCTGAATCCCGAGGCCGTCAGGGCCTTCATCCGCCTGACCCACGAAAGGTACTGGGAGGTGCTGAAGGAGCACTTCGGCAAAACGGTGATCGCCATGTTCACCGACGAGCCGGATATCACAGGCCGTAACGCCCGCCCCGGCTGCAAGCCCTGGACGGACGGCTTCATGGCTGATTTTGAGGCACAGGGCTGCACGGCAGCCGATCTGCCCGCCCTGTGGCTGGACGCAGGCGCGCGGACGGAGGAAATCCGCCGTCGTTACCGCCTGGCGCAGAATCACCGGATGATCCGTACCTATTACGCGCCTCTGGCTCAGTGGTGCGAGGAGCATCATATCGCCCTGACCGGTCACCCCGCCAAGGGCTGGGATATAGGGCTGCTGTCGCCCTTCCAGCTTCCGGGACAGGACGTGGTGTGGCGCTATGTGGGCCCGGGGAACGGCATTGCCGGCGATGAAAGCGTGCTGGCCAAGTGCGCCTCGGACGCTGCCCGTCACCTGGGCCGCCGCCGCAACCTGAACGAGTGCTTCGGCTGCTGCGGCCCCGATGGCGTCCAGTGGGCCTTCACCATGGACGAGATGAAGTGGTACGCCGACTGGCTGCTGGTGCGCGGCACGAACCTGCTGTGCCCCCACGCCTTCTTCTATTCCCTGCGGGACGGCCGGGGCGACGAGCGTCCGCCGGACGTGGGGCCGAACAACCTGTGGTGGCCATGGTACGATCAGTTCTCCCTGTATGCCCGCCGCCTGTGCTGGCTGAACACGGACAGCGTCAACGCCGCCCGCGTGGCGGTGCTGTGCGAGGAGGATTGCCTCCCCTGGCGCAGCTGCGTACCGCTGTATGAAAATCAGATTGAATTCAACTACCTGTCTCTGGAGCAGCTGGCCGCATGCACCGTGGAAAATGGACGGCTGGCGATCCGGAATCAGCGCTACGATGTGCTGCTGATCGAGAGCGCTCCGCTGGAGGGCGCAGCCGCCGAAAGAGCGGAGGAATTCCGCCGTCAGGGCGGCGTGATCCTCACCTCCCCCGATCTTGCCCGACTGCCCGCCGATCTGACCGCAGACCGTCCCCAGCCCATGCTGCGCGTCACCCATGTGACCAAGGGGGGCGCCGAGCTGTACCTGCTGGTGAACGAGGGCGAAGAAACCATCGACTGCCGCCTGACGGTTTCCGTTTCCGGCGCAGCTCAGTGGTGGAACGCCTGGACGGGTGAAATCACCCCCGCCGCCGCGGATGCACAGGGCCGTTTCGCGCTGCACCTGCCCCGCCGGGAGAGCATCATCCTCGCGGTGGATCCCGCCGGCGATCTGCTGACCGCCGAGCCCACTCCGGCAAAGACGTACGCCTTCCGTCCGCTGACCGGCCTGACCCTGCGCTGCACACCCATGGGCGGCGGCGAAAGCTTCACCGTGACAACGGATGCGCAGGGCTGCCTGCCGCCGTGGCCGGACACGGGCTATTCCGGCTGGATGGCCTGTGAAGCGGAGCTGACGCTATCCGCCCCCGCAAAGCTGCGTCTGGGGGGCGTATCCGGCATGACGCGCCTGTTTGTCAACGGCGTGGAGCAGGGTATGCAGATGTGGTCGCCCCACGTTTACGACCTGCCCGCCGGAACCCTCCGTCTGCGCATCGAGGTATGCAACACCATGGCCAACGCCTACGAGCCCAAGCCCCTGCCGTCGGGAATCCTCGGCGCGGTGGAGCTGGGAGAATAACGCCCAGTCAAAGACGAGGCAGGCCGCAATCTCCGTTCACATAAAAAGCCCCGGCGCAAAAGCGTCGGGGATTTTCTTTTACAGTTTTTCAAAAACCGGGATCACGTCGATGGGCGCGGGCGCGTCCACACAGCGTCCGCCCTGCAGCACCTCGCCGGTGTCCACGTTCCGCCACTGACCGTTGGGCAGATACACGCTGCGGCTGACCGCTCCGGGCTGCATTACCGGGGCCACCAGATATTTGCCGCCGAACATGTACTGATCCTTCAGCTGCGCGCACTGCGCATCCTCCGGGAATTCGTAGAACATGC
The DNA here is from genome assembly GCA_017471885.1 of Clostridia bacterium. GTDB lineage: Bacteria > Bacillota > Clostridia > Christensenellales > Aristaeellaceae > UBA11524. The sequence continues at coordinate 8,832 of JAFURI010000051.1, forward strand.
CGCGCAGCAGGGGCTTGCCGGTTTCATGGGCCTCCTGCATCAGGCTGCGCACATAGGGACGCATCTCCTCGCGGCGGCGCAGGTACTTCTCCAGAATGGGATAGTTCTCATCGCCGAAGGACCACACCTCGTTGTCGCTGCCGGAATTGAGCATCCTTTCGCCATTGGCGCGGAACACCTTCTCCGCAGGAGACCGATCGCCGTGCAGGCGCATCACGGGGCAGTAGCAGCCCCACTGGAACCAGCGCACCAGCAGCTCCCGGAAGGCGGGATCCGTGGTCTTGCCGGCATGGAAGCCGCCGATGTCCGTCGTCCACCAGGGGATGCCCGCCACGCCCATGCTCAGGCCTGCGCAGACCTGCTTGCGGAAATCCTCCCAGGAGCTGAAAATATCGCCCGACCATACCAGCGCGCCGTAGCGCTGGCTGCCCGCCCATGCGCAGCGCAGCAGATTCACAGGATGCTCCATGCCCGCGTCCTTCATGCCGTCCCAGAAGCCCCGGGCGTACATCTGCGGATACACGTTGCCGATCTGCTGATTGCTGCCGATGTGGTAGCGGAAGGCCTTGTAGTCATAATCGGAATACTCCGGCTCGGCCTCGTCCAGCCAGAAGATCCTTACGCCCTTGTCGTAATAATTCTTTTTGCACTTCTGCCACACATACTCCCGGGCACGGGGATTGGTTGCGTCGTAGAAGATGGAGTTATCGCCGTTGAAGCGCATGCCGATCTGCTCGCCGTATTCGGCGCGCACCAGCAGGTTCTGCTGACGCATTTCCTCGTAGTTTTCGCTTTCATGGGAGATCTGGGGCCACACGCTGACCATCAGCTCGATACCCATGTCGTTGAGCTCCTTCACCATCGCCGCAGGATCGGGGAAGAACTCCTCGTCAAAGCGGAAGTCGCCCATCCTCGGCCAGTGGAAGAAATCGCACACAATCACGTCGATGGGCAGCCCCCGGCGCTTGTATTCCCGGGCCACGTTCAGCAGCTGCTCCTGATTCCAGTAGCGCAGCTTGCACTGCCAGAAGCCCAGGCCGTACTCCGGCATCACAGGCGCAAAGCCGGTGGCGCGGGCATAGTTCAGGCTGATCTCCTCCGGCCGGTCGCCGCAGGTGATCCAGTAATCCAGCTGCCTGCAGCTCTGGGCATGCCAGGTGGTACGGTTTTTGCCGAAGGAGACGGAGCCGATGGCCGGATTATGCCACAGGAAGCCGTAGCCCCGGCTGGAATAGCAGAAGGGCACGCTGGCCTGAGAATTGCGGTGCGCCAGCTCCAGCGTGCAGCCCTTCCAGTCCAGAATCTCTTCCTGATACTGGCCCATGCCGTAGATCCGCTCGTCCTCCTGACCCTTGAAGGTGGCCGTCAGCGCATAGTCGCCGCCCAGATGCGGCTCAAACTTGCGGGCCTTGAGCACCAGCGCGCCGCCGGCGGTGGTTTCCTCCAGCAGCACCTCGCCTCTCTGATTCACAAACACAACATGCGCCACCCTGCGCCAGTTGTCCACGTCCAGCCTTGCGGTCAGCCTGCCGCAGCGGATGGACGCCTTCTCCGCTTCCACGCAGATCTCAACGTCCTGTACAGGGAGCGGATCCAGCAGCGCGTAGCGGGTATCCTCGGCCTCGCCCATCATCACCGACCGGACGCGCAGGCTGTCAGGGCCCCAGGGCTCCACAATCAGCGTTTCACCCAGATTTCGGAAAATCAGCTGCTGCCCCTGCTGCTCGAAGTACTTCATGACTCGTCCTCCTGCATTTGCTTATTTGCAGATCAATCCGAAGCTGCGGATAATTTCCCGCCGCGCCTCCATATGCTCCGCGCTGGGCACCTCGCTGGAGAAGCCGTTGCTCTCCCATTCCAGCTGCTCGGCCTTGCTTTCGCCCAGCTTGTGGAAGGGCAGCAGATGCACCTCCGTGCAGCGGGTGATCTTTTCGCTGACGAATTTGCCCACCGCCGTGATGTTCTCAATGCTGTCGTTGTAGCCGGGAATGGTGGGTACGCGCACCCAGATATCGCAGCTAAGTTCATCATTGATGCGCTGCAGGTTCTCCAGAATCAGCTCGTTGCCCTGACCGGTGCAGCGGCGATGCTCCGCGCTGTCCATGTGCTTTTCATCATACAGCACCAGATCGCAGTACTGCAGCACGTCCTTCATGATCTCCCATTTGACGAAGCCGCAGGTTTCCACTGCCGTGCGGATACCGTGCATCCGACACAGCTGCAGAAGCGCCGCGCTGAACCGGGGATGCGCCAGCGCCTCGCCGCCGGTGATGGTCACACCGCCGTCGCTGCCGTAGAACAGTACGTCCTCCTGCACCTCGTCGAACACCTCGCCCACGGTGACCCGGCGGCCCATGATCTCGCGGCCCTTGAGCTTGCATACGGAGACGCATTCGCCGCAGCCCTCGCACTTGCTGCGGTCGGTATGCACGCGCCCGTCCTCGCCCAGCACCGCCGCCTTGTGGGGGCAGGCCCTGACGCAGCTCTCGCAGCCCACGCACTTATCCGCCTGGAACATCAGCTGGGGATACGCCGCCTGCGACTCCGGATTGGCGCACCACAGGCAGCGCAGCGGACAGCCCTTCACAAACACATTGGTACGGATGCCGGGACCATCGTGAATACAATAGTGCTGAATATTGAATATAGTGCCTGTTACGGCACGCAGTTCCTGCTCGGTCATTACTGTTTCTCCTCCTTTGCTTATGTCAATTAAACCACTTTTTCTTTTTTTTGAACACCCTTGCTTACAAAATAAACTTCAATCAGACAAATAATGTGCACTTTGCACATTGTTCAGCATTTGTCAAACTGCACTTTACACAATAATTTCCCTTTCAGGCATAAACAATTGCGCAAATGGTTTCAGAAGTGGTAAAATAGGATGATTCAATGTGCACAAGCGGTTGTTTTCCGCTTTATACCACCTCCCCATTGAAGAAAGGAAGGGATTCCCATGACCGAACGCGTCAAGCGTATGAAGGAAAGCCTGCGCATCAGCAAGTATCCGCTGTGTGTGGAGCTGTTCCGTCTGGCCAACGAGTCGCTGGAGAAGACCGGCGGCGAGCACACCCTGCTGCGCCGTTCCAAGCTCCATGCCAACATTCTGGACAACATCACCATCTTCATTGAAGAAGACGACCTGCTGTGCGGCAGCGGCGCTTCCAAGCCCTTCGGCCTGGAGATGCAGTATGAGTACGGCGTGTGGACCAAGGATGAGGTGGAGAGCCTCAAGAGCGAGATTTACACCATCACCCCCGAAGACGAAGAGGAGCTCTATCGCCTGAACGAGCGCTTCGCCGGCAACACCGCCAACTCCAACCTGGTGGAAACCATGGGCAAGTCCCTGGGCCAGAACGAGCGTCTGTGGCCCTTCATGAAGTCCGGCACCATCCTGCCCCCCTGGAAGGACCGTACCGGCGGCTCCGGCGGCGGCTTCGCCATGAGCGGCTACGGCCTGGGCCCGGGCTTCTCCCTGGTGGCTGTGGACTATGCCAAGATCCTCAACGAGGGCGCCAAGTCCATCATCGAGGAAGCCAAGCAGTGCCTGAAGGACCTGCGCTACGAGACCCCCGACGCCATCGAGAAGCGCTACTTCTGGGAAGGCGTGATCATCGTGTTCGAGGCGTGGGTACGCTTCGCCAACCGCTACGCTGATCTGGCCGAGAAGATGGCTGCGGAAGAGAAGAATCCCGTCCGCGCCGCCGAGCTGACCGAGATGGCCCGCATCTGCCGCAAGGTGCCCTATGAGCCCGCCGAGACCTTCCGCGAGGCCCTGCAGAGCTTCTGGTTCACCTTCCTGATGTGCTGCCCCTCCCCCACCACCTCCGCCGGCCGCTTCGACCAGTACATGTATCCCTTCTACCGCAAGGACATCGACGCCGGTATCACCACCGACGACGAGGTGCTGGAGCTGCTGGAGATCATGCGCTGCAAGGTCATGAAGATCAACCGCGTTTCCGGCAAGGCCAACCGCGCCAAGAACGCCGGCATGGCCAAGTGGTACAACTGGACCATCGGCGGCCAGAAGGCCGACGGCTCCGACGCTACCAACGAGCTGAGCTATCTGCTGCTGGAGGCTGCCAAGGATACCCACCTGCCCCATCACACCGTGACCGTGCGTGTGCACAAGGGTACTCCCAAGGAGCTGATGATCAAGGCCCTCGAGTGCGTGCGCAGCGGCATCGGCATGCCCGCCTTCGTGGGTGACGACAGCTACATCAACTTCTTCACCAATCAGAGCGAAACCAATAAGATGACCGTGGAAGAAGCCCGCGACTGGTGCTGCACCGGCTGCGTGGACGGCAACGTTCAGGCGCTGACCCGCACCCAGGTGGCCTGCTTCTTCATCATCCCCCAGGCGATGGATATCGCCCTGCACAACGGCTATTGCCGCTTCACCAAGGAAATGGTGGGCTGCGAGGTCGGCGACGTGACCAAGATGGAAACCTTCGAGGAAGTGAAGGAAGCCATCTACAAGGAAATCCGCTACCTGATGGCCATGGCCAACGAGCGCATCAACGTGGAAATGATCGCCGAGCGCGACCTGTTCCCGGACGTGTTCCGCTCCTCCCTGATGAAGGACGGCGTGAAGACCGGCAAGGACATGTACAACCGCCGCTTCGACTTTGAGAACGGCGCTGTGCTGGGCGCTGTGGGCGGCGTGAACACCGGCAACGGCCTGCATGCCATCAAGAAGCTGGTCTTCGAAGAGAAGAAGTATACCATGGCTCAGCTGATGGAAGCCCTGGACGCTGACTGGGTCGGCTATGAAGACATGCACGCCGACTTCTCCAGCCAGGCCAAGTACGGCAACAACATCCCCGAGGTGGACGCTATGGTCGCCGACGTGTACAAGCTGCACGCCGACAC
>JAFURI010000052.1 GCA_017471885.1 Clostridia bacterium
ACCATTTATGCGTCGGTCAGGGTGGGGCGCGTAGTGCCCCTCAACCGTCAAGCAAGATGGGACGCGGCGTGCCCCTCAAACGTCGATCAAGACGGGCGGAAAAAAGGGGCGAAGCCCCCGCGCGACACGCGTGCTCGCCTCACGTGCGGCTGCTCCCAACTCCAGTCGGGCAGGAGGCGGCCCGATGAAACGGGTCGAAGACCCCTGCGATGGGGTACGAAGGTTACAACGGCGCCTCCGGCAATTTGCTGCTTGTCTGTACAGCTGGCAACCCCTCAGCCCCTTCGGGGCAGCGTCCGGGTCGCAGGCATAGCCTGCTCGCCGCTTTGGCTAAAAACGTGCCACCGGCACGTTTTCTTGACGCGTCGCGCCCCTTACGCAGGGGAGTCTGAAAAAGGATTATTCCTCGTCATCCACCACGGCGAAGGAGTCCGCAGGATCCTCCGTGGTTTCGGGCGAAGGAAGCTCCGCGGCCTGAGGCTCGGTCGGATCCCCGGCGGGGATTTCCTCCGTCTCCTCGGGCAGAGCGACAGGTTCAGGCTCGATCACCGGAGCCTCCGGCAGATCAGGCGTGATCTGGGGAAGCACGTAGCTTTCGTCGCGGGTCAGGCGGATGATCACGTTCTGGCCGTCGCGGATGTCGCGCAGATTCAGCTCCTTCTTATCGATGGAAGAAACCTTGTGGGTCAGCGTCAGCGCATCGGCCGCCGTGCCGGTCTGCATCGCGTAGGTGCTTACGGTGAACAGCAGCTTCTCGCCGTTGAGGCTGCAGGTGCCGTCGGGCAGGAACAGGTAGCTTTCGCCTTCTGCGCCCAGCCACTGGCCCAGAATCAGATAGCAGCTGCGGCTGAGCACCTCATCCACGTTGCGGTAGCCGGGAATCAGCTGGTAATAGGGCAGTGCGGCATAGGCGTCGCCAGCGGTGTACAGACGGCTGGCCTCCTGATAGCACGCTTCCTGATACATCTTCGGCAGGCCGGCATACTTTTCGGGCAGGCCGGTCATATCCACCTTCTGCAGGATGGCGATGGCCAGCGGGTAATTCTTTTCATCCACGGCCTTCTGAGCGGCGGCGGTTACGGCGGCGTAGCTTGCGTCATAGATGGCGGTGCAGCGCGCGTCCGCATCGGCATAGCCGGGAGTCAGCTCGTACCAGGCGGCGGCTTCCTTCATCAGCCCCTGCCTGTGCGCTTCGGTACCCAGCGCATAATACAGCGCGTAGCCCTGATCCTGCGCGTCGGAGTACTTGCCCAGCGACAGGAACAGCGCGGCGGCCTCCTCCCGCTGACCGGCAGCAGCCATGGCGGCGGCTTTGCCGTAATCGCAGGCAGGGATGCGCTGCTTCGCGTCGGAGTACTTGCCCAGGGATTCAAACAGCGCGCGGGCCGTATCGAAATCACCGGAGTCCATCAGCGCGCAGGCATGACCATAGGTGGCTTCCTTCAGCTTGGCGGCGCTGTCCTTGTACTTGCCCAGCTCGGTGAAGATGGCTGCCGCCTCGGCATAGCGGGCGGACTGGACGTACTCCACGCCCAGATGATACTTTGTCAGCTTCAGCTGCGCGGGCACGTCCTCGTAGTCGCCCAGCAGCAGATAGTGTTCCAGCGCGGCCTCGTAGCTGCCGGCCACGCGCAGTTCTTCCGCCAGACGGTAGCGGGCCTTCAGGGCCTGCTCGGCGGAATCCTTGTAGTCGCCCAGCTGCAGGAAGCTGTCCAACGCGGTCTGATACTGCGCCTTCTTGAAGGCGGTGACTGCGGGCCGGTACAAGGTTTCCAGCTTCAGGTCGGCCACGTCCTGATAATCCTCGGGCAGGGTGGCCAGCAGCGAACGGGCGCGGATATACTCCATATCGTCCAGCGAGTCCACCGCCAGCTGATAGGTTTCGGCGTTCCAGCGGTCCTGTGCGTCCAGATAAGGCAGCACCCGGCTGAACAGCTCTGCCGCCTGCACGTGATCGCCCTTGCGGCTGGCTTCGTCCGCCGCCTGATACAGGCATTCGTGGGCCTGCTGGGCGGCGTCGTCATAGTCGCCGGCCAGCTGGAAGGCTTCGCCCGCGGCCACCAGATCGCCGGACTGGCGCAGCTGCGCGGCATGCATGTAGCGGGCCTTGTTCATCAGGGTATCCGCATCGGCGTAGCCGGGAATCTGCTCCAGCAGGGCCATGGCGGTATGCACGTCGCCGCTTTCCAGCGCGGCGCAGGCAGGGCGATAGACGCACTCCTTTGCCTGCAGGGCGGAATCTTCGTAATCGCCCAGCTCTTCAAAGGAAATGCGGGCAGACTCGTATTCGCCGTCCTCCAGCAGGTTCAGCGCCAGCAGATAGTCGCAGCGGGTAATCTTTTCCGCCGCGCCCGGATAGTCCTCAAGGGAGATGTACAGGTCGCGGGCTTCGGCGGCGCGGTCTGCGTCCAGCAGTACGCCGGCGCGCAGATAATCCGCTTCCCGGGCCTTGGCGGCAGCGTCCTCATAGTCGCCCAGGGACAGGAAAACGTCGCGGGCGGAGAGGAGGGTATCCGCGTTGTCGGAGGCAAGCAGACCGCATGCATCCAGATAGGTGCAGCGGGTGGCCTGAGCGGAAGCATCACGGTAATCGCCCATTTCGGCAAAGGCTGCGACCGCCTCCTGATAGCTGCCTGCGTCCATCAGCTCCACCGCAGAGCGGTAGCGCAGGTAGGGCAGCAGGTGGAATACCGTGCCCCAGGCTGCCAGCAGCACCACCGCTGCGGCGGAGACAAGCATTCTCCGGCGGCGGATGCGGCGCTTCTTTTCCTCATATTCCTTTTCGCGCATGGCCTGATGCCGGGATGCGCTTTCGCGGGCCTGTTTGCCCTTCAGAGCCAGCTGACGCTCCCGCAGCTCGGTCTGCTTCTCCACGGCTTCCTTTGTCAGCGCAGAGAAAACCTCCGTGCGGTTGCGGCTGCAGCGGATGCAGATGCGGCTGCCGCTCTGGTTGGGTCGGCCGCACACGCACATCCACAGGCCGCTTTGCTCCTCGGGATAGCCCACGGCGTCCTTGCCTGCGATAAAGCGCAGATTCTCCAGCGCGCGGCCGTTGGGCAGGGCGTTGGAGGTATATTCGCTCATGGGCAGCTTGCCCCTGCGCCACACGCTGTTGTCGTCAAACCAGATCTTCTCCACCACGACCTCGGCGGCGGCAGGCGAAGAGGCTTCCTCCACAGGCACGGATACGGTAAAGGGCTTCTCGGGCAGGCCGCGCAGGTCATGAGCGCGGTAAAGCACACGGGCCAGTTCCTCCCGGGCGGAGTCCAGCAGGGTCAGGGTGACCTCAATGGACACGATCAGCTTATCCGAGAGGTTATACATGGTCAGCTCGCACACGGGAGCATCCTTCTGCGGCAGGACGGATCGCCACAGCTCCGCAGGACAGGTCAGGTCAATCTTCAAGGGATACACCTCCTGTTGGCAGGTGATTTTCCAGGATCAGCGGGGGATCAGGCGATGTACAGCAGCACCTCGTGCAGCTTCAGGTTGACGAAGTACATGTACAGCACAACCTCGCCCTTTTCAGTGGGGAAGGAATAGCGCAGGGTGGAGGTACCGTCGGAGCCGTACTCCGCCGTGCCCCATGCGCCGGAGCCCTCGGAACCGTAGAGCGCCTCGGTGGAAACGCCGTCATAAGCGCCTTCGCTGTGGCGGAAGCGGGTCAGCACGCTGGAGAAGGTATCGCCGATGCGCACGTAGCGGGGGCCTTCCATGCCGTCCTCGTTGATGGAGAGCATGTTGGGCACGGGATTCTCCTTGTTTGCGTCATAAATGAAGGAGATTTCGCAGCCCGCGAACTCCATCGTGCGGACAAACTCGCCCGTATCGTCCGCCATCCAGGAATCCTGCAGGCACTCGCCCAGAGAATCCACGGCGGATTCAGGGGTCAGGGTCAGGAAGTCCATGCCGGCAAAGAGCAGGTCGTCACGCTGGAAGGGCTCCAGATCGGTGCCGACGATGGAGGTGGGCACGGTGACGTAGGAGGATACGTCCATCACTTCCTGCACGGCGGCCACGTTCTCCTGCACGGATTCCAGAGAGATGCGCGCGTCCAGACCGTAGGCGCGGATGGCGGAGACCAGATTATCCTGCAGGGTGTAGATGACGCCTGCGTCGGTGTAGCCGTCGCCGCCGGTAGCGGCCTGCTCCTGCACGGCGTACTGGATGGTCATGATCCGCTGGCCGTCGCGCTGCACCCACGCCCACTGGGCGCTGGAGGGCAGCATGTTGCTGACGTACAGCGCGGCAAAGCCACGGTCGCCCGCCAACGTGGGATTCTCGTTGTAGTACGCGGCGAGAATCTCGTAGGACTGCATATCCACGCGGGTATCGCGGGGGCCGACTTCATCGGGAGAGGTGACCACCAGGTTGCGCACCACGCTGTCCCCGGTCATCTCGGGCCGATCCATATACAGGGTGGCAAATTCATAGATGAAGGCGTAGCCGTCCTCAGAGAAGGCGGCGGGCTCGGTGGGGTCGTTCAGCGGCTGGGTCGCCATGGCGCGGGCCTTGTAGCCTTCCACCCACGTTTCCAGCTCGGTCATAGTCAGCGCGTCGCCGGCGTCTTCGGCGGCGGCCAGGGGCATGCACAGGGCCAGCATCATCAGGGCGCAGAGCAGGCTGATCAAACGTTTCTGCATAGTTGTTCTCCTTTACACATCGCAGGCCGGACGGCGTGCGTAGTATGATCCAAGGTTATTGTACAGCAAAAATGCGTTTATGTACAGTCCGTAATATGTCCTTCATGCAAATTTCACATTTATCCGAGAAAATTTTCCTTTCGCAGGGCGGGAAAATCAGCCTTTCCGGGGTACGTTTCTGCCACAGGCTGGAAGCGGAGCCGCCTCTGGAGGAATGTACCAGCAACAGGATGGGGAAAAGCCACGTTTGGTTGATGCAGGCGGACAGCGAGCCGCCTCCAACAAGCAAAGGAGGAAGAACCCATGAAGCACATGAATCTTGCAAAGCTGGCAGGCCTGACCGCGGCCGCCGCCCTGACCCTGGCTCCCGCCTTTTCCCTGGCCGATACCGCCCAGAGCGCTCTGGTGCAGGGGGGCGCGCTGAACCTGCGCGAAACCGCCTCGCTGAATGCGAAGGTGCTGGGCCAGTATCCCACCGGCACGCTGGTGGAGATTGTGGAAAGCGGCAGCGAATGGCACAAGGTGCTGGTGAACGGCAAAAGCGGCTACATGATGGCCAAGTACCTGAACACCGGCATGGACGCAACCGGCATCAAGGCCGTGGTGCGCACCAACACGGGCATCGGACTGAATCTGCGTGAGGAGCCGAGCCTGAGCGGCGCGATCATTACCAGCTACAAGCCGGGCGCGGAGGTTACCGTGCTGCAGAAGGGCTCCGTCTGGAGCCGCGTGCAGGTAAACGGTAAGGAAGGCTTTATGGCTACGCAGTACCTGAACTTCGCCTCCGGCAGCGTGCAGCTGCCCGCCGCAGGCAAGGTGGCGCTGGTGAACAATCCCAAGGATACGCAGGTGCTGAATCTGCGTCAGGAAGCGTCTCTGGATGCGAAGGTGCTGGCCTACTACCGCAACGGCGCGAAGGTGACCATTCTCAAGTCCGGCTCCACCTGGCACAAGGTGCAGACCGAGGACGGCAAGGTAGGCTACATGATGTCCCGCTACCTGAAGCTGACGGACGAAACCGCTGCAGTGAAGCCCTACACTGCGAAGCTGATCAACGTCAACGGCGGAAAGATCGTCAACTTCCGCAGCGGTCCCAGCCTGAACGCCAGCATTGTGGACAAGATTGCCGTGGGCACGAAGGTGCAGGTTATCGAGCACGGCACGGACTGGTGCCGGGTGAACGTGGACGGCCGGGAAGGCTACATCAGCACCTGGTTCATGAAGCCGGTCAGCGAATGAGAGCGGGAGGGCCGCCTCCTGTGATCTCAGGTCAACACATAAGATGAAGGAAGTGCGCACGGCATGGCTGTGCGCACTTATCTTTCGCGGTGGGGGGGGGCCTTCGGCCCTTTTCGACTCCAAGTTGGTCGAAAGCGCCGACGCATGACAGATGCGTCGGCTTGCTGGGGTCCCGGCGCGTAACAGACGCGCCGCGACGCGGAACATGCGGCGTACTGTTACTGTCGTACTCCGCGCCCCTTCTTGACCGCCGCTCCGAGCGCTCGACATATAAGGCTCCCCTGTGTAAGGGGGGCTTCGCCCCTTTTATTCGGGGGCTTCGCCCCTTTTTTCCGCCCGTCTTGATCGACGTTTGAGGGGCACG
>JAFURI010000053.1 GCA_017471885.1 Clostridia bacterium
CCGGAAACGGGAGTCTTAAGGGTCGAAGGCCCTTAAGCGGGTTGTCAGGGCAGCGCCCTGACCATCGCACAGGGCGCAACACTTCTTACCTCATTCCACAGCCTCTGCCTGAGGAGCTACAAGCGAGGCGTGATCCCGCAGGTAGGAGAAAATGTCCCCCGCAATGGGTGCAGCCGTGCTGCCGCCGCCTTCGCCGTCATCAATGGATTCCACGACCACCGCCACCGCGTAGGGCAGCGCTGCGTCGTCAATAAAGCCTACGAACCAGCCATGGGTCACGTCCTGCGCGTTCAGGTTGCTCTCGGCGGAACCGGTCTTGCCGCAGATGCTCAGCCCATCCACCGCCGCCCTGCGGGCTGTGCCGCTGGTCACTACGGAGCGCATGTACTGGGTCAGCACCGCCGCATTCTCCGGCGTCGTCGCTGTGCGATAGGGCTTTGATTCCAGACTTTCCCGCAGCTGGCCTGCATTGCCCTGCACCCGCAGCAGCAGCCGGGGCTCCATCATCACGCCGTCGTTGGCAATGGCGGAGGCCACCATGCACATGTGCATGGGCGAGGCGGTGATTGCGCTTTGGCCGAAGCCGGACGCGGCTACCTCAAACTGGCTGCGGTTCCCGGTGGGGTAAGAGCTGTTTTCCACCACCAGATCCCGGAAAAGGAAATTGTCATTGAAGCCGAAGCTCTCCGCCGTCTTGCGCAGCTGCTCGTCGCCCATGGTGAGCGCCAGCAGCGCGTAGGCATTGTTGCAGGAGACGGTAAAGGCCTTCTTCAGGGTGATTTTGCCGTGAATGTCACTGCCGTAGTCGCGGATGGCCTGATTATCAATCACCAGACCGCCGGTGCAGTTGATGTCCGAGCGGGTGGCCGCCTCGTCAATGCTGTCCAGCGCGGCTACGGTGGTGATGATCTTGAACGAGCTGCCCGGCGCATACACGGACTGGGTCACCCGGTTCCAGAAGGGACGGCCCGGATCAGCATGCGTTGCGGCCGTGATATTCTTGGGATCAAACCCGGGCAGGCTGACCATGGCGATGACCTCGCCCGTCAGGTAGTTCATCACCACAGCGGCGCCGTAATGCCCGGCGGATTTCTCGTGGGAAGCAAAGGACCGGGCGATATGCGTGCAAAGCTCGCTGTCAATGGTCAGGGTGATATTGTCGCCCTTGCGGGTGGAGCTGGACAGCATGCCGCCCACCAGCTCCGGAAAGGACGTTTTGAAGCCGTAGAGATAGCTGGTCTGGAAGGTCTCCACGCCGTTGGATACCTGGCCCTGCTCATCGCCGATCAGGTGCACAATGGCTTTGCGCGCCTCCGGATCCGCCTGATACACCCGCTCGCCGCCCTGTGTGGAAGCCAGCACTACGCCGTTGCGGTCCAGAATATCGCCCGCAATGACGACCTCCTTCTGCGCCCGGACGCGGGGATTGCGCGCGGAGGAGAACCAGCGGTTGCCGTAGGTGGTGATGCTGTAGCCGCCGTATAACGCCAGCAGCAGGAACAGGCCGAACATCAAAAGCGCCAGAAGCTTGAACTGCAGACGCTGCTTCTTCATTCGTCCACCTCCCCGGGGCCGTCCATCATGGCCAGACGGGCGTCCTCGTCCAGATCATCCTCATTCAGGCTGGCGACGCCCTGCAAAAGCCCTGCCAGACACATGCTGGATACCAGCGACGTGCCGCCGTAGCTCACAAAGGGCATGGTCACGCCGGTGAGGGGGATCAGCTTGATCACGCCGCCGATGATTACAAACGTCTGCAGGCCGATCATCAGCGTGCAGCCCATGGCCAGCAGACCGTGGAAGCTGCGCCGGGCTGCCATGGCGATGGTGGTTCCCCGCCAGACGATGGCCACATACATCAGCAGTACGCACAGACCGAACACCACGCCGAACTGTTCGCAGATGACGGCGTAGATGAAGTCCGTGTGATACACGGGGATGGTGCGGGGCGAGCCCAGACCCAATCCCACGCCGAAGACGCCGCCCGAGGCGATGGCCATCAGGCTCTGGATAATCTGGTAGCCCGCGTTATCATAGTCCATCCACGGGTTGCGCCAGATGGCGACGCGCCGCTTGACATGGGCGAACATCTTGTAGCCCAGCACCGCCGCGCCTCCGCCGCCCATCAGGCCGAAAAGGGTCATCAGCAGATTGGAGGAGGAAGCGTAGTAGAGCAGCAGCGTCACGCCGTAGTACATCAGCGCGGTGCCCAGATCCTTCTGCAGCATCAGAAGACCGAGGCAGCCTACGGCGAAAATCAGCCATGTGAAGAACTTGCGGCGGCTCATGCAGTAGCTGAGGATAATCAGCAGCGAAAGCTTGACAATCTCGCTGGGCTGCACGGAGAGTCCGCCCACGTAGAACCAGTTCCGTGCGCCGTTGGTTTCCCGGCCGATCACCAGCGGCAGCGCCAGCAGTCCCAGCGATACGGGGAACATCAGCGCGGCGGGAATCCCCCACGAGCGCACGATACGCACAAGATAGATGCAGACAACCATGGCGACCAGCCCCACGCCGTAGTACATGGCCTGCTGATAAGCGTAGGCCGGATTGGTGGCGTAGAGCACCAGTACGCCCAGCGCGCACAGGAAGTTGACCAGCGACAGCAGCAGACTGTCCGCCGGGAAGAGCCGGGGCAGAAAGGACGTGCCCAGATGGATCATCACCGGTACGGCTGCGGCCAGCGCCAGCGCCTGCCACGCAAAATCCTTGAGGAACAGCAGCAGGAACGCGCTGAAGAAGAATACCTTGACCACGGAGGCCAGCCGCGCGCCGGAGCGGCTCTGCCTGCGGGCTGCGGTCTGCTTACGCTTCATCGTCATACCTCCTTTGGCGGAGGCTGCGCCGCGTGCGCGCAGCAGCGGGGGCAAAATCGTCAACGGGAGCAGGATCATCGGCGGCGGGAACAGGCTCGCGGTAGATGTATTCCGGCGGCGTGTAGCCGGGAACGGGATCGTTGGTCTGGGGATAATCGTCGGTCAGCCACGGATCAGGCTGAACATTCTGCCGGGGCGGATACGCGGGCTGCTGATAAGGGGTGCCCTGCCACGGATCAGGCTGATACGGCTGCGGCGGGAACCGCCCGGAATCCTGCCATGAGGGAGCGTGCTGATGATACGCATAGGGGGTATCCTGCCACGGCGCGGCAGGAGGCGCAGGAGGCTGAAGCTGCTGCGGATTGTCCTCAGGCTCGTCCTCGGCAAACTGTACGTGACGGGTGACCTCCAGCCCTGCGAATACACGCAGGCGCAGCACGGCGTCGCCCACAAACAGCCTGGAACCATGATGCATGGGGAACTGGGCCGGCTTGGAGCGGTGGGTCAGTTCGTCGGCGTCCACCTGACAGGTGCAGCCGCGCCACGGACGGAGCAGCAGTCCCTTGCCGTCCCGGAAGGTGAAATCCAGATGATGCGCCGCCACGCCGGGCACAGGCACCACCACGTCGCAGGTGCGCAGGAAGCCCAGCACCCCTTCCCGGGGGACGGGGATGGCGGTGCCCTCGCTCAGCTCATCTGAGCCGACGATGACCACCAGCTCGCCGATCATGCCTGCGTCAGGCAGCTGGCGCAGACGGCGGTGCTTTTCCCTGCGGTCGCGGCGCAGCCAGCCAAAGGCCCGCCAGACGATCAGCAGGCCCAGCAGCATGAACCAGTACCGCATGCCCAGGGACAGCACCTCATAAATATCTTCAGACATAAACATACCTCAGGGGGCTTCGCCCCGTTTTGATTCCAAGTTGGTCGTAAACGCCGACGCATGACAGATGCGTCGGCTTGCAGGGGTCCCGGCGCGTGACAGACGCGCCGCGACGCAGAACATGCGAAGGCTCCCCTGTGTAAGGGGGGCCTTCGTCCCTTTTCTCCGGGGCCTTCAGCCCTTTTCGACTCCAAGTTGGTCGAAAGCGCCGACGCATGACAGATGCGTCGGCTTGCTGGGGTCCCGGC
>JAFURI010000054.1 GCA_017471885.1 Clostridia bacterium
CCGCAAGAGGGGTTTCACCCCTCTTGACTCCCGTTCTCCGGCGAACGCAGTTCGCCGGGACGGTATCTTACTTGTTTGTTCCCTTGCAGGAGTCCCGCCGCGCAACGGGCGCGGCGCGACAACCAGCATGCCACGCGTCGGCGCTTTCGCTCAACCTGGAGTCGAAACCGTCAGTCAAGACGGGACGCGGAGCACCCCTCAATCGTCGGCCCGGATGGGCGGATAAAAGGGGCGAAGCCCCCCATCCGTCAGTCAAGACGGGACGCGGAGTACCCCTCAATCGTCGGCCCGGATGGGCGGATAAAAGGGGCGAAGCCCCCCCCCTTAGAGGCGCTCGATCACGTCGCTGTGCATCTCGATGAGCTTGTCCACCAGCTCCTGACAGTAGAGCCGGTCAAGGCCCTCCAGCGCAGGATCAAGGTCAATGCACTCCCGCAGCGCGCCCCGGTCGCCGGCGGCGGCACGGGCGGCAAGACGGTTGGTCTCGTCGATATCGGCGCAGATCTCCGCCAGAGCGCCGGGCAGCATCAGCCCCTGAGGCTGCACCTCGCCGCCCTTCAGCAACAGCTCCGCCTCTATGATAGCATCTTTCGTCAGCTGTCGCAAGGCCCCGTTGTTGCGCCGGGCAACAGCGGGCATGCGCAGATCCTCCCCGCGCAGCAGCGCCAGCGCCAGCTGCATGGGACGGATGGGCGGCGCCTTGGAAAGCAGCAGCAGCTGGGCCATCATGCCCTCTCTGTCCGCCGCTCCCTTGTCGCCCACGGTGTTCATGTACAGGATGCGTTCCTTGCGCTTCTCAATGCTCTCGCCCAGCTCCGGATCCTCCTCGGGGATGAAATCCGGCTGCGCAGGCAGCCATTCCGCATGATCCGTCACGTCGCCCACGGCCACCGCGCCGTACCAGTCCAGCCACCGCTTGCTGAGGCGGCCGAACTCGCCCTCGCGGGTGAGCTTCTCCACCCGGGGCAGCAGGTCCTTTCCGGCCTCCTCCATGGAAAGCAGGAAGGCGAAGCCCGGCAGACCGGCAATCTGCGCGTCCACCTTCTCAATCTTGTGCTTCAGCTTCTTGCACACCGCGTCCAGACCGTTGGCGCCGCGCAGGGGCGTGCGGCCAAGGCCGAAGCAGCGGAAGCCCATGTTCTCAAACATGGCGGTGGTACGGGCCACAGGCTGGCCAAGGCTGATCACCAGCGCCCCGGGGCAGCGCTCCTGCATCTCCTCGCACAGAGTCAGCACATTTTCGCCCTGACGCAGCGTATGCATGAGTCCCCCGATACCGCCGTTGACGCGGGCCTGATCCGACAAACCGGGATCATCCTCATCCACGCCGGAGAGGGCCTCCCTGTCCTGATGAAACCGGGTGACAGCCATGCAGTCGCCGGCGTAGATCACGCAGTCCGCGCCTGCAAGCGCCTCGGCGCGCCTGCCGGTGACGGTGAACTCGCCGCCCAGATCTGCCTTGGCATAAATCGCCCTGCCGTAGCGTTCCAGCACGTCCTGCATGGCAGGGTTGCGCTCCTCAACCGCTACGTCCGCCGCCTGCCTGCCCGCAAAGAGCATATCCGTCAGGAGCGTCGGCAGCAGCGTGGGAATATCCTGGCCAATGAATGCAAATTTCATGATTACTCTCCATAGACAGGTCGGAGGAGGCTCTCATACGGGAACCTCCTCCGGGAAGTTGCATATTACTTGTGCACGCGCACAGCCAGCACGGCCTTCTGGCCGTTGATGTTCCAGTCCCTGGCGATGAAGCTGTCATCCGCCTCGGCCTTTTCCACACTCAGGGCCAGCGTGCCGTTCATGATCATATCCAGACCAGCCTTGATCGCGGCGTCCAGCACGTCGCCGCAGGTATAGCGCACGTCGATGCGGTCGGTCACCTCAAAGCCGGAATCCTTGCGCATGGTCTGCAGCTTGGAGACCACCTCGCGGGCATAGCCTTCGTTGATCAGCTCGTCCGTCAGGTTGGTGTCCAGCACCACGGTCACGCCGCGCTCCTCCAGCGCCACAAAGCCGGTCTTCTGCATGGGCTCGGTCAGCACGTCGGAGGCAGCCAACTCCACCGCAGTACCGTCGATCTCAAAGGACACGGTCTCGCCGCGGGCAAAGGCGTCCACCACGTCGTTGCCGTCCATGGTCAGCAGCTGCTGGCCGATCTTGCCCAGAAGCTTGCCGTACTTCGGGCCCAGGGTGCGCATCTGGGGCTTGAGCTTGTAGGTGGTGAAGTCGCGGGCGGACTCGGTGAAGACCACGGCCTTCACGTTCAGCTCGTCCTCACACAGCTCCTGATACGCCTCGGTGAAGGCAGCACCCTTCACATACAGGCGGGCGGCGGGCTGACGCACCTTCATGTTGGCGGTGCTGCGGCAGGCGCGGCCCAGCTGAACGACCTCCAGCAGCGCCTCCATCTGCTCCTCCATGTCCTTGTCCACGCAGCTCATGTCAGCCACGGGGAAATCGCACAGATGCACGGACTCAACGGCGCCGGGCACGTTGTTGACCACCAGGTTCTGGTA
>JAFURI010000055.1 GCA_017471885.1 Clostridia bacterium
CTAACTGCTCCATATACAAAATCACGGGCGAGATTCTCCAAGACGGTCAGGTAATCGACTCAGCTGTCTACTTCCCCAAGGCAACCGAACTGGACATCAATATTCGCTACACTCCTATTAACAATGATCTTGAGTTTGGAGATCTTCCTGCGGGAGACTACATATATCGAGTATCTGTGCAGTTAGGGTATCTGCTTGATGGTGGGCCCTGTATCGGACCCTCCGGTGGCGTAATCGAAAGCGCCTTCACGGTCGTCAAACCCGATCCTCCCTCTAATCCTGACATCCCCGACTCTCCTACTGCTACGCCTAGCGTATCGCCGACCGCTACTCCCACAGCTACACCCACCGTGTCGCCGACCATTACTCCTACCTCTACTCCCACCGTGTCGCCGACCATTACGCCTACCGCTACTCCCATCGTGTCGCCAAACATCACTCCCACTGCTGCTCCTACCGCGACAGCGACCGTCACTCCCACCGTAGCACCTACTACAGTGTCCTCTCCATCGCCTGAACCTATTGCACCTCCCAAAACAGGAGACAACACCCCTCTTCCAATTTACCTTGTTATGCTTGTCATAGCAACAGCGGGTCTGCTTATCCTGAATTGGCACAAAAGCAAGGCATAAAGCAGCTTCTGGTGCAGTCTGATTTTCTTTCAGCCTGCACCTTTTTTTCTTGCAAAAACAACATTTCTGCGGTATAATACCCCCATCGGCTTTGACGGGCCCGGATATGACCCCCTCCTTCAGCGAGCGCACGGCTGGTGCAAGGTGCGCGGTGCGGGCAATGTCCTCCCAGCCCTGAGCTGCGGCTAATCCCCGCCGCTTCGTCCCCGTGAAAGGACGCTGAATGAGAGATGACGGTTCGTCCGTCATAAGCCGGGTGGTACCGCGAAGTTCACGCTTCGTCCCTGCAAAGAACTGCATGGGCGGAGCGTTTTTGTTTCGTCCGAAAGAAAAGGAGTGGATTCCCCGTGAAGCTCAAGAATCTGGTTTCCAAGCGCTACAAGGAGACCCCCGCCGATTGCCAGATCGCCAGCCAGGCGCTGATGATGCGCGGCGGCTACATCAAGCCCGTGGGCAACGGCATCTTCACCCTGTTCCCCGTCACCAAGCGCATCACCTCCAAGATTGAGAAGATCATCCGCGAGGAGATGAACCGTATCGACGGTCAGGAGCTGCTGTTCCCCGTCGCCATGCCCGCCACCCTGTGGAAGGAGTCCGGCCGCTTTGAGTCCGTGGGCTCCGAGCTCCTGCGCTTCAAGGACCGCGGCGAGCAGGATATGGTGCTGGGCATGACCCACGAGGAGGCCTCCGTGCATTTCGTGCGCGACGTGGCTGATTCCTACACCCAGTATCCCTTCATGATCTACCAGATCCAGACCAAGTTCCGCGACGAGCCCCGCTGCCGCGGCGGTCTGATCCGCGTGCGCGAGTTCACCATGAAGGACGCTTACTCCTTCCATACCTCGCAGGAGGATCTGGAGCAGTACTATCAGGTCTGCTATGACGCGTACAACCGCATCTTCGCCCGCGCCGGCGTGCCCGAGGTGGTGGCTGTGGCCTCCGACAGCGGCATGATGGGCGGTAAGGTGTCTCATGAGTACATGCTGCTGACCGCTGTGGGCGAGGACACCATCGTCCTGTGCCATGACTGCGACTACCGCGCCAACATGGAGGCCGCGCCCTGCATCGTCACCGGCGAGGCCGGCGAAATCGCCGAGCTGCAGAAGGTCGCCACCCCCGGCGTCAAGACTATCGAAGAGCTGGCCGCTTTCCTGAACGTGCGCGCCGATCAGACCTGCAAGGCTGTGGTCTATCAGGAGAACCTGACTGACAAGTACGTCGTGGCCTTCCTGCGCGGCGATCTGGACATCAACGAGACCAAGCTGCGCAACCATATCAAGGCCGAGATCCATCCCGCCGAGCTGAATGAGAACAGCCCCCTGTGCGCCGGCTTCATCGGCCCCAAGGGCATCAGCAAGGACGTGCGCGTGGTGTTCGACGCTTCCCTGAAGGGCCTGAACGCTCTGGTGTGCGGCGCCAATGAAACCGACGCTCACCTGACCGGCCTGAACATTCCCCGCGATATCGGCGAGGTGGAGTATGTGGACGTGGCCAAGGCCTATGACGGCGGCATCTGCCCCGTGTGCGGCAAGCCCAGCATCTACACCTCCCGCGGCATCGAGGTGGGCAACATCTTCCAGCTGGGCACCAAGTACACCGAGAGCATGGGCATGACCTACGTCGCCCAGGACGGCAGCCTGAAGAATCCTATCGTGGGCTGCTATGGCATCGGCGTGGGCCGTCTGGCTGCTTCCGTCTGCGAGGCGCATCGTGACGACTACGGCCCCATCTGGCCCATCTCCATCGCGCCCTGGCATGTGCACCTGTGCTCCATGCGCGCTGATAACGAGGAAGTCGCCGCCATGTCCCAGAAGATCTATGATGAGCTCACCGCCCGCGGCGTGGAGGTCATCTGGGACGACCGTCCTGTCAGCGCCGGCGTGATGTTCGCCGATGCGGATCTGTTCGGCGTGCCCGTGCGCATGATCGTCAGCCCCAAGGGCCTCAAGAACGGCACCGTGGAGGTTTCCGCCCGCGACAAGTCCATGCAGGAGCGCATCCCCGCCGATCAGGCCATCGACTTCGTGTACAATTACGTGGTCGAGGAGCTGAAGAAGCTGGACTGCCGTCTGTAAGGGGAACGGAAGGGGCGCTGCCAGAGAGCTCTGCTCTCTGGACTCTCGCTCAAGGGATTTCATCCCTTGAGAATCCCGTTCTCGCGATCGGGTTGCGCGCCTTCGGTCCAGCAATCCACGCGTGAAAGTGCAATTATGCCGCCGACTGTATCCTGATGGTATACAGTCGGCGGTTTTGCTTTGCATTCGCGGCAGGATGTGGTATGATGTTATCCAGAACAAAGGAGGGATTCCACTATGCAGATGCCTGCCATGTCCACGTCTCGTCTGCTGATCCGCCCGACCCGCGAGTCCGACGGTCCCGCCTGCCTGGACATCTGGCTGGACGATGAGATGGGCCGCTATCTGGCCGATCCGCCCCGCGCCTTGGCAGATGACAGCTACCTGAACTTCGCCGTTGGGATCGAGAGCGACGAGGGCTGGTATCCCATGGTGGCCATCCACCGGGAAAGCGGCGCGTTTGTCGGCACATGCAGTGTCGTGCCCACCGAGGATGGCGCCTGCTGGGATCTGGGCTACTGCATCCACCGGGATTACTGGCGGCAGAGCTATGCCACAGAGATGGTGGGCTGCCTCATCGAAAAGGGCAAGGCCCAGGGCGTTAAATCCTTCACCGCCACCGTAGCCTGCGAGAATGCTGCCTCCAACGCCCTGGCTCGCAAGCTGGGCTTCCGCATATGGAAGAATGACGGTTCCTTCCGCAAGAAGGGAACGGATATTATCTATCGCGAATCCATCTACCGCCTGGAGGTATGATCCATGCTGAGCGAACAGGGCTTTGACCTTTGGGCCGACGGCTATGACAAGAGCGTTGGTCTGTCCGATGAGGACAACACCTATCCCTTCGCCGGTTACAAGGCTGTGCTGGGGCATATCTACCGCGAAGTGATGCAGAAGAGCGGCGCTTCCGTGCTGGACGTAGGCTTTGGTACCGGCGTGCTGACCTCCCGGTTGTACAAGAGCGGCTGCACGATATCTGGTCAGGATTTTTCCAGCTGCATGATCGAACTGGCCCAAAGCAGAATGCCCGGCGCACAGCTGTATCAGGGAGACTTCACGAAGGGGCTTGTGCCGGAGCTGGATACCCTGCGCTACGACTTTATCATATCCACGTATGCCCTGCATCACCTGACCGATCGGCAGAAGGCAGATTTCATTCCGCACTTGCTTACGCTGCTCAATCCTGGCGGACAGTTGCTCATCGGCGACGTAGCCTTCGCGGCGCAGGCTGATCTGGACACGTGCCGCCTTGCCGCCGGAGACGACTGGGACGAGGAAGAGTTCTACTTCGTCGCCGAGTCCATGACGGAACTCAAACCATTCTGCTTCACGCCTCTTTCCCACTGCGCGGGCGTGCTGGCGTGGAAACGCTGATCCCCCGAAAGGAGCCTGCCCATGCGTCAGACCGACCACACGGCCATTGTCCTGCGCAACGCACCCTACAAGGACAACGACCGCATGCTGACCCTGCTCTCCCCCACCAAAGGCCGCGTGGACGCGCTGGCCCGCGGATGCCGCAAGCCCCGCTCGCCGCTGCTCAACGCCAGCGAGCTGTTTGCGCTGGGCGATTTTGATTTCTACGAGCGCGGCGGCCGGATGACCATCACCTCGGCCTCTTTGATCGAGACCTTCTATCCCCTGCGCGCGGATTTTGACCGGCTGGCGGTGGGCACCTATCTGCTGGGCCTGTGCGAAGCTTCTGCCCAGCCGGGACAGAACTGTCAGGAGCTGTTCATGCTGTTGCTTCACACGCTTTCCCGCCTGACGTTTTCCGCTCAGGAATGGAAGCCGCTGCTGGCAGGCTTCCTGCTGCACTATGCCGCCATCGACGGCGTGAAGCCCCGCCTCAATCACTGCATCACCTGCGGCAAGAGGCTCGCGGAGGAAGAGCCGGTCTACTTTGACCTGAACGAAGGCGGCCTCAGCTGCCACGGCTGCCGCCAACCGGGGCAGACTGCCGTTGCCGCCGCACAGGCGAAGTGGATGCGCATGGCCCTCCGTTCCGGCGCTTCCTCATGGGTAAATACCCCCGACTGCTACGCGCCATACACCCTGCTGCGGGGTTTTGTGGAAACCCGGCTGGACCGCAGCATCCGTGCCGCAGCCATGCTGCCGAAGGATTGAACGCCGCAGCGCGCAAAAAAAGTCCGGACTCAAATCGAGTCCGGACTTTTCGTATCCTTTACTTCGCCAGCATACCCAGCAGCTTCTGGCTGCGGGTCATGAAGGCGGTCAGCTCGTCAGCCTCCAGCGGCTGGGCGGCCATGCGAGCCAGATCGTAAACCTGCTGGCAGAGCATCGCCGTGATCTCATCCTCGGGATCACGCTGCGCCAGCGCCTGCACGGTCGCGCTGCGGCGATTCAGCACAAGGGTGAACCGCTGGGAGAACATGCTGAAATCCTGACCGTAGAAACGGCTCATCTCCTTGAAGCGGCGGCTCTGCTCGTCCTCGGTAACCATGGCGGACATCTCCGCATTGGCCAGAGATTCCAGCTTCACCGTCAGATCAGCCTTGCCCAGCGCCTTGCGGAACAGCTCCTGCAGCTTGTCCTGATCCAGCTCCCTGCCCTCCTCGGATTCCTCCGTCAGGCCGGATACGTCCGCATCCACACGGGCGAAGGACACCTCCGCGCCGCCGGAATACTCCATGAAGGACAGGAAGTTGCTGTCAATGATATGATCCAGCACCGCCACGTCCATGCCGCGCTGGGTGTACAGATCCACCGATGCCGCCTGACGCTTGGGATCGTTGGTGTAGTAGACCTTGTTCTCCGCCTTGTCGCCGTTGCGGGTCTTATACTCCTCAAGGGTCAGGTACTCGTCCTTCACCGTCTTGAGCAGCAGCGCCTTCTTCACGCGGTCGTAGAACTTCTGATCCTTCAGGCAGCCGAACTTCACGAAGGGCGCGATATCGTCCCAGTAGCTCTGGTAGGTCTCACGCTCGGTGTTGAACAAGCCGGTCAGGCGATCCGCCACCTTCTTGGTGATATGGGCGGAGATCTTCTTCACCGTGCCGTCGTTCTGCAGGAAGGAGCGGCTCACGTTCAGGGGCAGATCGGGACAGTCAATCACACCCTTGAGGAGCATCAGGAACTCGGGAATGACCTCCTTCACGTTGTCCGCCACAAACACCTGACCGGAGAACAGCTTCACCTGGCCCTCGTTCACGCCGAAGTCGTTCTTCAGGCGGGGGAAGTACAGGATGCCCTTCAGGTTGAAGGGATAATCCACGTCCAGATGGATCCAGAACAGGGGATCCTCATGGCCGAACAGCTTATGGTAGAAGGCCTTGTACTCCTCGTCGGTGCAGGCGTTGGGCTTCTTCTGCCACAGGGGCTGGGTTTCGTTGATCTGGCGGGGCTGGGGCAGATCGATCACCTTGCGGGTCTTGGGCGTGCCGTCCTCATTGAACTCGCCGTCGATTTCCTCTTCCCGCTCGATGGGCTTGGCGCATGCATCCTCAATGAACACCGGCGCGTTCATGAAGCCGCAGTAGCGGTCCAGCACCTCGCGGACGCGGTACAGCTCCAGGAACTCCTTCTCCTCCTCGTTCACATGCAGGATGATGGTGGTGCCGTGGGCCGCGCGGTGACCGGGCTCCATCATGAAGTCCATGCCGTCCTCGGATACCCAGTGCACAGCCTCCGCGCCCTCCTGATGGGACAGGGTCTCGATCTCCACCTTGTCCGACACCATGAACACGCTGTAGAAGCCCAGGCCGAAATGGCCGATGATATCGCCCTTCTCCTGGCTGCCCTCGAAGTTCTTCATGAACTCCGCCGCGCTGGAGAACGCCACCTGATTGATATAGCGGCGCACCTCATCGGCAGTCATGCCGACGCCGGTATCGCTGATGGCGATGGTCTTGTTCTCCTTGTCCACGGTGACGGTCACGGACATGCTTTCCTCCGTGCCAGGGTTCAGCATACGGAACTTGGTGATAGCGTCGCAGCCGTTGCTGACCACCTCGCGCAGGAAGATATCCTTATCCGAATACAGCCAGCGCTTGATCACCGGCATAATGTTCTGCGCGTCGATGGACACGCTGCCCTTTTCCATATTGAATGCCATAAATACGCTCCTTCCAGCAGGGACTCTGTCCCTGCACCCTGCCAAGGGCTCTGCCCTTGAATCCTGCCAAGGGCTCTGCCCTTGAATCCCGCCAAGGGCTCTGCCCTTGGATCCCGCTTAAGGGGCGCTTGCCCCTTAAGAATCCCTTTTCGCGATCGGGTTGTACCCCTCCGGTCTTGCACCGTGCGCGTGGTCATTTCCGAGCTTCATGCGTGATCGTTTATGGGTACGTTTGGTATTGTAGCACCGTTTTGTCGGAATTGCAAGAGATTTTTAGCACTCAACACGCGAGAGTGCTAACAATTTATATTTTGTTCAAAATTTCCCGGATTTATGGTATGATGTTCGGGAACAAAAGCATCTGCTTATGCGTCAAACAGTTGAAGCCCTCTGAAAGCGAGGTGTTATGATGGATGAACTGACCCTGCGCCGTGCGCAGAAGGGAGATCACGCCGCCTTCGGGCAGCTGGTCACGCCCCATGAAGCCATGGTCTGGCGGGTATGCTGGCGATATATGCAGAACCGCGAGGATGCATCAGACTGTGCACAGGAAGCTATGCTCAAGGCCTGGCGGTCTCTGCCCGGTTACCGGCAGGACTGCTCTCTGGAAACATGGCTGTACCGCATCTGCGTCAGCTGCTGTGTGGATGCGCTGCGCCGCCGCACCCAGCCCGCCCTTTCCCTGAACGACCTGAGCGAAGCAGGCTTTGATCCGCCTGCCGCCGCGCCCACGCCGGAGGAATCCGCCCTGCGCACGGAGGACTCCTCCGAGCTGCAGCAGGCCATCGCACTTCTGCCGGAGGATATGCGCACCGTACTGATCCTCTCCGCGCTGGAGGACAGAACCTATGAGGACATTGCCTCCATCACCGGCGTGGCCGTGGGGACGGTAAAGAGCCGGCTGAACCGCGCCAGAATCAAACTATCCCAGATTCTTTCCCAATTAAGGGAACCTTCCGCAAAAAACTGCGTCCAACAAAGTGAAAGGAGGGCACGCTGATGAATTGCACCGAATATACCGTCCTCCTGGAGAAATATCTGGACGGCAGTCTGACCCCGGCAGAGGACCGGCAGCTGCGGCAGCATGAGGAAAGCTGTGCTGCCTGCGCGGCCCAACGCCTTGCGCTGGACGGCCTCCAGGATCACCTTGCCAGCCTGAAGGACAACGTGCCGGACATACCGGAGGATTTCCATCAGCGCTGGACGACCCTTGTGGAGGAAGACGCCATGGAAAACCGCGAAAAGAAAACCGCTTCCCGCCGCCAGTGGACGCGCATCCTGTCCACCGCCGCCGCGCTGGTCTTTGTACTGGGCGGCACGCTGCTGACCCGCGATTCACTCGCCCCCCGGCATGAACAGGCGACCCAGACCAGCTACGACTATGCCAGTGAAGAAAGCTACGACACGGCCGCCGCCAACGGTGTGATGATGCTCTCCTCCGCGCCGGATGCAGGCAGCGGCGTTGTCTACAGCCGCCGCGCCAAGGCCGCCGGTGATTCCGTGCCTATGCAGCAGGAAAAGAAGATCATCCGCACCGTAACCCTGACCATGGGCACCCACACCTTTGACGAATCCCTCTCCGCCCTGCGCGCGCTGTGCGAGGAAAAGGGCGGCTGGGTATCCTACTCCTCGGAAAACACCGCTTCGGGCGGTAAGCGCGTGGCTTACCTGACGCTGCGCATCCCCTCCGATCAGCTGGATACATGGCTTGACGGCAGCGGCAGTCTGGGCCGGATGATCAGCCGCGAGGAATCCGCAGCCGACGTGAGCGATAGCTACTACGACACGCAGTCCCGCCTCGCTACCCAGCAGGCGCTGATGGCCCGCCTCCAGGCGCTGATGACCGACGCCGCCAGCCTTTCGGACCTGCTGGCACTGGAGAGCCAGATTGCCGACACCCAATACACCATCGACTCCCTGCAGGCCAGCCTGAACAGCACCGACCAGCAGGTGAACTACGCTACCGTCAGCGTGACGCTGCGCGAGGAGACCTCCGCCTCTGACATCACCGACAGCGAAAAGACGCTGTGGCAGCGGATCCTCAGCGCGCTGGAAACCGGCGTTACTGCCTTTGCGGACTTCGCAGCGGACGTGCTGGTTTTCCTCACCGCCGCGCTGCCCTTCATCCTCACGCTCGGCGCCGTATGGCTGATCATCCGCCTCGTGCGCAGGCGCAGGAAAAAGTAACACGCAACAAAAGCTCTGAATCCACTATGGATCCAGAGCTTTTTGTTATTGGATGCTGGCAAAGTATTCGCGGCACTCCTGTGCATCCGCCGCAATGCGCTCACGCAGCGCGTCCACGGATTCAAACCGCTGCTCGCTGCGCAGGTAATGCAGCAGCTGCAGGCGCACCTTCCTGCCGTAGAGCTGCAGATCCGCGTCCAGCACATAGGCCTCCACCGTCACGCTTCCCTCCGGCAGGGTGGGATGACGGCCCACGTTAACCACAGCCGGGTAGCTGCGGGTTCCGTCCTGCAGCCAGCAGGCGTATACGCCGTAGGCAGGCAGCGCCTTGCCCCGGGGGATATCCACATTCGCCGTGGGGAAGCCCAGCGTACGGCCGATATGTTTGCCGTCCACCACCCTGCCGGACAGGGTGTACGCGTGGCCCAGCAGGCGGTTGACCGTCCGCACGTCGCCCTCGGACAGGAGCGCACGGATCCGGGTGGAGCTTACCGCACCGCCCTCCAGCACTACTTCGGGGACAATGTGGGTTTCATAGCCGTAAACCATGCCGGAGGCCTCCAGCACGTCTGCGTCGCCCTCGCCGCCCTTTCCGAAGGTGAAGTTGTAGCCACACACCACATACTGAGGCTGATACGTCCTGACCAGATCGGCCAGATCCTCCTCGTAGTGCTGATCCGCCACCTCCCGGGTAAACCGGTTGATGCAGAAGCAGTCCACGCCGAAGGTCGCCATGATCTGCGCCCGCTCGGTGAGCGTAGTCAGCAGGGGCGGCGCGATTTCCGGCCGCAGCACTTTCAGCGGATGTGGATCAAAGGTGCACACCACCAACGGCAGACGATGCTCCTCGGACAGCTCCACACCCTTCATCAGCAGCTTCTGATGCCCGCGATGCACGCCGTCAAACATACCCAGCACCAGCACGCAGGGCCGGGTGGATTCAGGATTCCGAAGAATCTTCATCATACGCCTTCCACCTCCGGAGCAATCTGGGCCTTCCACACAAGCACGTCGCCTTCGCGTACAGCCATGCCCCAGAATTCGTCATGCAGATACACACGGGTCGCCTGACCCTCCGCCAACTCCTTTGCACCGCGGCAGGCCTTGACGGGCAGCTTTACGCCGTTGCGCACCAGCTTGTCCGCCCATGCGCCCACGTCCACCCGCGGCAGATGCTGGATGGGCATATCCAGCGCAAGCAGGCTCCGCTGAAGCGCCCCCGCCTGCGCAAGGGCCGTGACCTCTTCCACGGTCATGGCCGTCTCCAGATCAAAGGCGCCGGACTTCTGCCGAAGGAGGAACCGCATGTGGGCCGGGCAGCCCACCAGAGCGCCCATATCGCTGCAGATGGAGCGGATGTACGTACCCTTGCCGCAGCGGATGGTCATCAACGCGCCGTGATTTGCGGTTTCGCCGTGGAGCTCAATAGATTCCACATGCACCTGCCGCAGGGGTACCTCCACCACTTCGCCCGCGCGGGCCCGTTCATACATGGGCTTGCCGTCCTGCTTGATGGCGCTGTACATGCTGGGCCGCTGCCAGATATCGCCTGTCAGCTTTTCCGCCGCCTGCTGAATCTGCTCCCAGGAGGGATAGCAATCTCCCTCCGCCACAACCTTGCCCGTAGCATCCTGTGTGTCGGTGGCCTGCCCGAAGGCAACCTCCGCCACATAAATTTTTTCCTTGTCCACCAGATAATCAAACAGCCGGGCAGCCTTGCCGATCATCA
Organism: Clostridia bacterium; assembly: GCA_017471885.1. GTDB lineage: Bacteria > Bacillota > Clostridia > Christensenellales > Aristaeellaceae > UBA11524. The sequence goes on from JAFURI010000055.1 coordinate 10,696, forward strand.
CCGGCAGCACACCCGCCGCCTCGGGATCAAGCGTGCCTGCGTGACCCACGCGCTTCTCGCCCGTCAGCCGCCGCACCACAGCCACCACAGCCGCCGAGGTCATGCCCGGCGGCTTGAGGATATTTAAAAATCCGTTCATTCGTTGTCCTCGTCCAGCGCGCGGATCAGGGCGGCAAGCACCTGCTCCTTCGCGGTGATAAGCGGCCCGTCCATGGTTGCGCCGGATGCCTGCGCGTGTCCGCCGCCGCCGAAAGACGCGGCTGCCCGATCCACCCTCGCGGGCTCCACCGCACGGAAGGAAACCTTCACCTTGCCATCGCCGTTCTCACGCAGCATGGCAGAAGCCTTCACGCCCTCGATATCAAGGCCGTAATTGACCACCATGTCCGCATGCTCCGGCAGCGCGCCGCATTCCTCAAAATCCTTCCGGGTCAGGGTCATCAGCGTTACCTGACCGCCCCGATGAAACTCCAGCGTGCTCAGCGCACGGTTTAGCAGCTGTACCTGCGCCTTTGCCCGCTGCCTGAACAGCTGCCTGTTCATTTCGCCCAGCTGAAGCCCGGCCTCCATCAGCTCCGCCATCACGCGGAATGTTTCTGCCGTGGTGCTGGCGAAGGCGAAGTTGCCTGTATCGGTGCTGAGGCCCGCATACAGGCAGGCAGCGATACGGCTGTCCAGCGCCACGCCCAGCGCAGAGAGCTGCTCGCGGATCAGCACCGCCGTGGCAGGCGAGGCCGGATCCACGCTGTTCACCTGCATAAAGCAGGGATTGGTGCCGTGATGGTCAATCTGCGCCGTGCGGTCAGCCATGTCCATCAGGCTGATGCAGCGGCCCATGCGCTTCTCGTCCGACACGTCGATGGAAATCAGCAGATCAAACCTGCCCTGCGCCTCCTCGGGCACACGGACGGTTTCAATCCCCGCCAGCGAACGCAGGATGTCCGGCGTCTTGTCCTGACAGAAGACCTCCGCATCCTTGCCCAGGCTGATCAGTCCCAGCCGCAGCGCCAGCGCGCTGCCCAGCGTGTCGCCGTCAGGATTGACGTGGCAGCACAGGGCGATGCGCTGACTCTCGCGGATCAGCGCGGCGACGGCGTCAGGCTTCCTCGTCAGCATCGTCATTGCTCTTGCCCTCGTTGGCCTGGGCCTGCGCCAGCAGCTGGGAGATGTGCACGCCGTAGGCGATGTTCTGGTCGCTGACAAAGGTCAGCTCGGGAGCGCTGCGGATGATGATGCCCCGGCTCAGGCTGCGGCGGACGTAACCGGCCGCGCTCCTGAGAGCCTTGAGCAGATCCTCGCGCTTCTCATCCTCCAGCACGCTGACGTAAATCTTGGCGAACCGCAGATCGCGGGTCACCTCCGCGCGGGTCACAGAGAACGTGCCGCTGATACGGGGATCGTTCAGCTCCTCGCGGATAATCCGGTCCACCTCGCGGCGAACCTCCTCGGAAATTCGATCAATACGCTGATAGCTCATATATGTTCCTTTCAGGGGGACGAGAGGGGCTCTGCCCCTAACCCCCGGTCAAAGCTCTGCCTTGACAGTCCGCTTAAGGGGCGCTTGCCCCTTAAGAATCCCGTTTCCGGCGGCATAGCCGCCGGGCGTATCGCTGCTTGTCATTTCGCGCAATGAGCGCGGCGCGACGCGGGTGTGTTGCGAAAAGGGCACGGCACCTTGCATGCCGTGCCCTTGTCTTTATAGCCTTTTCTCCCGTTCCCCCGTGCTTTGCACGCGCACGCTGCCGGGGTCCGGGGCGAAGCCCCGCCGCCTCCCACGCGCACGTTGCCGGGCCGAAGGCGCGCAGCTCAATCGCGGAATGGGTTTCCAAAGGGGTAATACCCCTTTGGCGGGGTTGTAAGGGGCAGAGCCCCTTACCTCGGGATTTCCTCCATAATGTAGCACTCGACGATGTCGCCGATCTTGATGTCGTTGTGACCGTCAAGAGACATGCCGCACTCGTAGCCTTCCTTCATTTCCTTCACGTCTTCCTTGATGTGACGCAGGCTGGAAAGCTTGCCTTCGAAGCAGACCACGTTGTCACGCAGCAGACGAACCTGCGCGTTGCGCTGCATCTTGCCGTCCTGCACATAGCAGCCGGCGATGATGCCCGCGCCAGTGATCTTGAACACGTTGCGGACCTCTGCGTGACCCAGCAGCACTTCCTTGTACTCGGGCTCCAGCAGACCCTTCATGGCCTTCTCCATATCCTCGATGGCCTTGTAGATGATGGTGTACAGGCGTACGTCCACCTTTTCCTTCTCGGCCTGCTCGCGGGCAGAGGCGTCGGGACGGATATTGAAGCCGATGATGATGGCGTTGAACGCGCTGGCCAGGTTCACGTCGTCCTTGGTGACGGCGCCGGCGGCAGAGTGCAGCACGCGCACCTTCACCTCGTCGTTGCTCAGCTTCTCCATGGCCTGCTTCACAGCCTCCACGGAGCCCTGCACGTCCGCCTTGATGATCAGGTTCAGGGTCACCTGCTTGCCGGCCTCCAGGCTGGAGAACAGGTTCTCCATGCTCATCTTGGCCATGGTGGCCTCGCGGCTGGCCTTCAGCTTCTCCTTACGCTCCTCGGCAACCTGACGGGACAGGTGGTCGTCGCCCACGGCGATCAGCTCGTCGCCCGCAGAGGGTACCTCGTCGAAGCCCATGATCTCCACAGGCGTGGCGGGGCCGGCTTCCTTGACCTTCTCGCCCTTGTCGTTGATCAGCGCGCGCACACGGCCGGAGGCCATGCCGGCGATGATGTTGTCGCCCACGCGCAGGGTACCGTTCTGCAGCAGCACGGTGGCCAGAGGACCGCGGGCCTTGTCCAGCTTGGCCTCGACGATAACGCCGCGGCCCAGACGGTTGGGATTGGCCTTCAGCTCCAGCATTTCGGCCTGCATCAGGATCATTTCCAGCAGCTCATCCACGCCGTCGCCGGTCAGAGCGGACACAGGCACCATGATGGTATCGCCGCCCCACTCTTCGCACACAATGCCGTAGTTGGTCAGATCCTGCTTCACGCGGTCAGGATTGGCGGTAGGCTTATCCATCTTGTTGATGGCCACGATGATCGGCACCTCAGCCGCCTTGGCATGGTTGATGGACTCGACGGTCTGGGGCATGACGGAGTCGTCCGCCGCCACCACCAGCACGGCGATATCGGTCGCCTGAGTACCGCGGGCACGCATGGCAGTGAAGGCCTCGTGACCAGGGGTATCCAGGAAGGTGATGCTGCGCTCCTCGTCCACGTCCACGGTATAAGCGCCGATGTGCTGGGTGATGCCGCCAGCCTCGCCGGCCGTGACGCGGCTCTTGCGGATGTAGTCCAGCAGGCTCGTCTTGCCGTGGTCGACGTGGCCCATGATGGTAACCACGGGAGAACGGGGCAGCAGGTTCTCCTCGGTATCCTCGAAGTCCTCAGCCACCAGAGCGTCCTCGGCGGTCTGCTCGGCCTTCTTTTCCAGCGTGATGTCGAAGTCAGAGCACACCAGCTGCGCGGTATCGAAGTCAATCTCGCTGTTGATGGTGGCCATGTTGCCCAGCAGGAACAGCTTCTTGATGATCTCACCGGAGGTCTTGCCGATCTTCTCGCACAGGTCGCGCACCACGATGGTGTCGCCGGCCATGTAGGCGGTTTCAATCTTGATGGGGGCCATCATCTGCTGTGCGGACGGCTTCTTGGCCTTGCCGCGCTTGCCGCCGCGCACCACGTCGTCATCATAACCGTTGAAGTTATCCTTGGCCAGCTGCTTGCGGTTGCGGGCCACGCGCTCGGGGTCATGCTGACGGACGTAATTCTTCTTGTTGGGATCGTAATTGGAGACGCGCTCCTTCTCCACCGCGGGCATCAGCTCCGGGCCCTTGCTGCGGGCCATGGGACGGGGACCGCCGGCAGAACGGGGAGCGCCGCCGGGAGCGGCAGGACGCTGGCCGAAGCCTGCGCCGCCCTGAGGACGGGGCGCAAAGCCACCCTGGGGACGGGCACCCTGCATGGGCGCACCCTGAGGATTGGCAGGAC
>JAFURI010000007.1 GCA_017471885.1 Clostridia bacterium
GCAGAGTGATTTGATCCGGCAGAGAATACATTATTTCGGCAAAGCCCTCATAATCACGGGCGACGTACAGCGATCCCAACCAGGCAACGACTCTGAATTGCCCGTCGAACAGCTCCATCATCAGCCTCCTGGCCGGCCCGGAGGCGTTCAGGGAGATATAGTAGAATTCTCTTTCAGGAGCAATCAGGGTCAGCGTTTTTTCGGCAGTAGTCTGCGTATGCAGCCAGCTGTCGTCTTCCGTCTGATATTCCCACACGCCCCACTCCTCATCGGCCAGTCCCCAGGCCTCAAGGCCGGTAAAGGTACGGCTGATCCTTCCGTCCGGCAGGACGGTAACGGTCATCTCCGGCTTGACAGGCAGGGGCGCGGCCAGCGGCCACTGATCGTAAAGCCCATCCTCGGGCAGGTTGAAATCAATTACGCCGGGCTGCGTGTCCGCAGGCGTTTCCTCCGGCAAACCCGTCAGCTTGAAAGACGGTTTGGAGGGATCAATCCCGGCGGGGGCTTCGGTGGGCTCCCGGGATTCATCAAGCCAATGGCCATCATCCCAGGTAACTTCAGGCTGCCCCTTCTTTACGGGAACCACCCTCAGCCGGGTAACCTTTATGGCACGGGTGCGGGGATGAACGCGTTCCAGCTCCCAGTAGAGGGTTTGCTTCTTCTCCTTCACATTGGACGATGCGCTGATCAGATAGCCGTCGCCGTCATGAATCAGGTAATGGTTCGTTGATTTGATGCTGTAAGACCGGTCAACACGGCTGCCGTCCAGACGAATTCTGATCGCACCGGTTTTCGTCTGCAGAAATAACACATAGCAGCCGTTATCATCCTCGTAGACGCCGGTCTGTTCGATGCCTCCGAAAATGTAGTTCCAGCGAAAGCCGTCCATGTCGTAGATCTGTTTGGAAATCACCACGCGAACCTGATCATCCAGAGACGGGCTCCCCTGGGGGATCACGTTGCCGCTCCACTCGCGGAAGGCTTTCTTGGGTACGCCCCAGGCCTTCAGACCGGAGATGGTGTAGGTGCGCTTGCCGGACTTTTCATCCACCTCCAGCTCCACTGTGGGGAAAGGCACGGGATCCTTTTTGAACAGGGGCTGGTAAACGGCGACGTCGGTATTCTTCGGGAAGGCATTGAGGAAGGAAGGAATCGCTGCAAAAGCCGGAAGACAGATACAGCAAAGAAGCATCGCCAGGAAAACGGCCGCTGTTTTTTTCATACGTATTCTCCTTTCAAACGCAGAGAAATCTGATGGGACTATTGTAGCAAATCAGAGGGGGATGAACAAGGCCTTGCCAGCCGGAAAAAACTCCGGCAGGCAGCGGCGTTACGCCGCCTCGCGCATGAACCGCTCGTAATCCTCGGGCGTAATGGCCCGGTAGGCCAGCAGCTGCTTGAGATACGCGGCGCTGCGCATGCGCTTCTTGCTTTTGATCATCCGCACCACGTCCTTCAGGGTAATGTACAGGCCGATGATGAAACCCAGCGCTGCCGCCAGGATCCCGATGGCCAGATTCTCCATCAGCGCGCCCACCAGCAGCATTACGCCGGCGGCAATCAGCGGTATGCCGATCAGCTGCCATTTCTGACCATATTTGTACCACTCCTCCCGCAGATCCGTGCGGTAGGTACGGCCGCAGCTCTTGCATTGCAGCAGCGGCGAACCGATGATCGTGGTGCCCGCAGGCACCTTCAGCAGCCGGGTGTGGCAGTTGGGACAGCTTAACACCATGTATCGCATTCTGATCGTAGCCATGGTTCGTCCTCCGTATTGTTTATTTTTCCGTCATAAGGCTATGGACGTAGTCCAGCGCCCGCTGATACGCAGCCTGATCCGGCAGATGCTCGATCAGCACGGGCATGTCCTTTTCCAGACAGGCAATGTGCTTCAGATACGCCCTGATATTGAATTCACCCGTACCCGGCTGCACCTCGTGGATCGCCACGGTGGTGCCGTTTTCCAGCAGGCAGTCCTTCAGATGGCAGGAGCGGATCCGGCTGCCCAGCAGCGTGAAGCACCGCTCCAGCAGCTCCTCCTGATGGGTATAGGTCCAGGGATCCTTCACAAAGTTCACCGCGTCCATATGCACGGCGAAGGCGGGTCGGTCGATATCCCGCAGCAGCTGTTCATACTGCTCCGGCGAGTCCGGCGGCATCCACTGCATGGGCTCCAGGGTGAAGAAGGTATGCTGCGGCTTCACCCGGTCGATCAGGTCCTGCGCCATGCGCACCACGCGCTCGTAATGCCGGGGCGTGAAATTCTCCCGGTAGCACCCGGCCCATCTCTCCCCTGCCGCGCCGGATACGTTGGCGCAGCAGCGGGCATGCACATACTCCGCCAGCTCCAGCTGATGCACGCACTTCTCCATCGCCTGACGAGCTGTCTCCGGATCCGGATGGAAGGGCGAGTTCCACACGCCCACCTCGGCAAGCAGGATATCATGCGCCCTCGCCGCCTCGATATAGCTGTCAATCAGCTTCACCTCCGCCTGATAATTGACGGGGAAGCAGGCCGCGGCAGCGCCCATCATCCGTACCTTTTCTGCCCAGTCCTCAGGGCTGATGTGGGCAGGCGTATAATTCAGACCGATGCGCATTCTCCGGCACCTCACTTCATATTGCATTTTGAACGCTTGGGTATTACACTGATTATAACATTCCTGTTTTTTCCTGTAAAGCTCGCAAACCGAATCAAGCGCAATTTGGCGCTGAATGCTATCCTGTATTCAGAAACAGACGAAGGGAGCGTACCTTCCATGAGCGAATGGCGTCGGCAGATTCAGCGAATCATTGATGAAATCGACCGGGGTATCCTCTCCGGCAACAGCAGCGAGCTGACCCTGCAAAGCCTTTCCGCACGTCTGGGATACTCTGCGTATCATTTCTCCCGCCGCTTCCGGGAGTATTCCGGCATGCAGCTGCGGGATTACCTTCGCTACCGCCGGCTGGCGCTGGCGCTGCGGGAGCTGCGGGACACGGACAGAGGCATTCTGGAAATAGCGCTGGATTACGGTTTTTCCTCCCACGAGGCATTTACGCGGGCCTTCCGCGAGGCCTACGGCCTGACGCCCAGCGACTACCGGCTGCATCCCGTGCCGCTGGCTCTGCGCACCATTCTCCGCCCTTTCGACTGTTATCTTGCCGAACATACGGAAAGGAGCGATTCCATGCCTGCCAGCGAAGTCAAAACCTACTTTGTCACCATCCCCGCCCACCGTTTTCTGCATATACGCAACTATGAGAGCATCGGCTACTGGGACTTCTGGCAAAAGCAGAGCCTCATCCCCGGTCAGGACTGCGAAACCATCTGCGGCCTGCTGGAGAGCATCCCCGGCAAGCTGGACGATCTGGGCGGCAAAGAAAACGACAGCGGCAGCGGTCAGGTGATGGCCTTTCTGAACGACCCGGCGGGACGCATCTGCAGCTGGGGCATCCCCCTGGCCGAGTGCTACGGCGTGCGCCTCCCCGCAGACTATGACGGCCCCGTGCCCCCGCAGATGCTGCTGATGGACGTGCCGGAGGGCGAATACGTCGTCTTTGAACACGGCCCCTTCGATTACGAAACGCAAAACGGCGCCGTGGAGCGGAAAATTGAGGCCGCCATGGCCGCCTTCGACTACGCCGCCTCCAGCTATCGGCTGGATACGGCTCCGGGGCGGATCTTCTACTTCCATCACGACTGCAAGCGGTACTGGAAATACGTTCGCCCCGTGTGCAGAAAATAAACAAGCAGCGTCCGGAGATCAAAACTCCGGACGCTGCGCTGCTTATCCGTGATATTTGCCGCCGTGCCGCTGATGGAACAGCGCCAGTTTGGCGTACATGTCCTCCAGAATCAACCTGCTGTCCACCTTGCGGTACACGCGGATGGGGCGGTTGCGCACGTCCGGCACATAGCCGCCCTCGCTGAGCACGGTAGGAGCCTGCACCCAGTCGAACTCAAAGCGGTGCTCGTAGAGGATCAGGCCGATGGTGGGGTTGTCGCCCAGCACCCAGCTTTCACCGGTGCGGAAGTCGCTCTTGCGGGGGCCGGGCTCATTGGCGTGCTCGTCCAGCTGATCGCACAGGTACTCGCCGATTTCGCCGCAAGGGCGCACCCGGTACTCCAGCTCCGCCAGAGATACGGCCATCATCTCGTAAACATTCTTGGGCACCTGCCACACCGGCACCTTGGAGCGGAACACCACGTTCACCGCATCAATATCGTTATCCTGATTGAACTCGATGCCGCCGTGGGGATAGGGGCCGCCGCCGATCCAGATGACGGTGCAGCGGCCGGCAATGCGGGGCTCCAGCATCAGCGCACAGGCCATATCGGTCAGCGGGCCGAGGAAGGTAATGTACAGCGGACGGGGATCATCCTTCATGGCCTCGCGGATGATCAGCTGCGCGCCCTCGGAATCAATGGGCTGCTTGTCCTTTCCGATGGCGTGGGGGGCGCCGTGGTAGAGCATGCCGGTCTTGTCAAAGCCCATCTTGTCGAAGATGGTCTCAAGCTCCCTATAGCTGCGCTCCATGGCGTCCGCATGGCGGGTGCCGTAATGGGCGGCAATGAAGCCTACGTTGTCCACCTTGGGAGACAGAAGGGTCTGCACGATGGCGAACTGATCGTCAGCCTCGTTCTTCGCGTCGGTATTGGTGATCAGACGGATCTGCTTCTCCGCAGGGACGTGGAATTTGTAATCGCTGTAGATCATCGTTTGCGTCTCCTTTCATATCAGACGGCTGAATCAGAGCTTCTCCAGATCCTGCCTGAGGGCTTCGATCTGCTCCAGGGTGGCTTCGGCAAAGGGCGACTGCAGCAGCTGCTCCACCGTGTGCAGCTCTTTGTGGAAAGCAATGCGCTCAATGGGACGGCTGAAATGCTTGTCCACCATGGCCTGACCCTCGGGGCAGGCGATCAGCTCCCGCCAGTTGGTCAGCAGGCTGAAGGGATGAGCCGCAGGCATCTGCAGGTCAAAATGGTACGCGCCCGCCTCAAGCGTCCGCTCGCCGGAGCCGTCGGGCGGGATCAGCTTCGCCGCCGTGCCGAAGGGCACGGTCACGTCCAGCGACAGGGTGTTTTCACCCTTCCACCGCCATGCGGTGCTGATCAGACCGTGGGGCGTGAGCACCTGCGCCCTGCAGGCCTTCACCGCCCGCTCCGGACGGGGACGGAGGATAGCCCGGCGGAAGCCCGGCGCGTCCTCCGCAGGCTCCACGCCGCCCATGCAGCGATACATCCATGCCGCCACAGAGCCGTAGGTGTAGTGGTTGAGGGAATTCATGCCGTCGCGGTTCATGCTGCCGTCGGGCTCAATGGAGTTCCACCGCTCCCAGATGGTGGTCGCCCCGCGATCCACCGCGTACAGCCAGCCGGGATACTCCCTGCGCAGCAGCAGCCTGTAGGCCACGTCGTTGCTGCCGCCCTCCGTCAGCGCGGGCAGGAGCCAGGGCGTGCCCACAAAGCCGGTCTGCAGCAGGCCGCCGTCCTCGGCGATTTTTCTGCGCAAATCCCCCGCCACGCGTTCCCGCGCACCGTCGGGATACAGGCCCAGATACAGGGCCATCACGTAACCGGTCTGGGTGGATACCGCCAGACGGCCGGTCGGAGTATAGTACTCCTGCAGGAAGTCGCTGCGGATCCGCTCCGTCAGCGCAGCATACTTCTCCGCATCCTCCTCAAGCCCCAGGATTCCGGCGCTGCGGGCCACGATATCCGCAGAGTAATAGTAGTAGGCGGTGGCGATATAGGTGCGGTCGGTGCCGCCGTGGACGTTGTCGCCGTCCAGGGCCAGCCAGTCGCCGTACTGGGCGCTGCTGGACCACAGTCCGCCGCTGTGAGCCTTCTCATTCTGCCGGGTGATGTAATCCACCCAGGCCTTCATGCTGCGGTACTGCACCTTGAGCACGCTGGGATCGCCGCTGTGCAGGTACACCTGCCAGGGGATCACCGTGGCGGAATCGCCCCAGACCGCCGCGCCTGCCACGTCGTCAAAGAAGCCGGGAACCACGCAGGGGGGCTGACCGTCGTACTTGGTCTGCTCCACGGAGAGATCGTACATGAACTTGCGGAAGAAGGCCGCCGCATCCATGTTGAACATGGCGGTGTCGCAGAAGATCTGCGCATCGCCCGTCCAGCCCATGCGTTCGTCACGCTGGGGGCAGTCCGTGGGTACGTCAATGAAATTGCCCTTCTGGCTCCAAAGCGCGTTCTCGAACAGGCGATTGATCATGGGGTCAGAGGTCTCCACCCAGCCGGTGCGCTCCATATCGGAATAGATGACGCAGGCCTCGAAGTCGGCAGGATCAAATTCGCCCTGCCAGCCCTCCACCTTCACATACCGGAAGCCGAAGTAGGTGAACCGGGGCTGCACCAGCCGCTCCTCCCCGTCGGACACATAGGCGAAGGTCGCCTTGGCCGTACGCAGGTTGCCCTGATACAGGTCGCCCTCCCGCACCAGCTCGCCGTGAAGCAGCCGGATCTCCGTGCCCTTCGGCGCACGGCAGCGGAAGCGTACCCAGCCGGCCATGTTCTGGCCCGCGTCCAGAATCAGGGGATCCGTGCTGACCACCGTGAGGGGCCGGGTCTCCTGAATGCGGATATACGGGCTCAGACGGGGCAGCAGATCCTTCATGCGGATGCAGTCCGTGGGGACGGCATACTGCGCCTCGCCGGGCTGCACGTTCATATCGATGGTTTCGCCGTCGTAGATGCCATCCATCAGGATGGGGCTGCGGGTCACCTGCCAGCTTTCATCCGTGCCGATGACGGTCTCCGTGCCGCCGGAGCAGAGCAGATGCAGCTCCGCCAGCAGGCCGTAGCGCCTGTCCTTGCGGGCCATGATCTTCCGCGTGCCGTAGCGACCCTTGAGCCAGCCGTCGCCCAGCCAGATCTCCAGGGTGTTTTCACCCGCCGTAACCTGCAGGGCCATGGTCTGGTACTGGTGCCACATGTCGTAGGCATGCAGGCCGGGCAGGAGCACCTCGTAGCCCACCTTTTTTCCGTTGAGGTAAACCTCGTACAGGCCCAGGCCGATCACGTACAGCCGGGCTTCGCAGGCTTCATCCGCGGTGAAGCGGCGGGTAAAGACGGGATGCACGTCCCCGCCCATGGGCGAGGTGACGGGCTTGCCCGCCCATGCTTCGCCCACAGCCTTGGCGGTCTCGAACCACGTCCAGCCGCTCCAGGCCTCCTCCCCCGCGTCGGTCAGGACGTACACGCGCCACCAGTAGCGCGTGCGGGGCTGCAGATCATAATCCAGCTGCCACGCGGCGTTGTCAATGCCCGATATCAGCCGACCGTCGCCGTCGTATACATTTTCCACAAGTCCGGTATCCAGTACCGCCGCCTCCTCCGAAGGCGACACGGCCAGCTGAATCCGCGCGGCCTGTTGGCGGAGACCCTGCGCATCCTCCACCGTGTAGGAGAACACCGTCACCCGCGTATCAAAGCCCAGAGGCTCCGTCAGATGATTGGTTTTCATACGGGTAATGCGCATGCATATCACTCCTTGCGTATCAGTTTACCAGCCGATGATCCGACCCCAGTCGTGATTCTTCATCCGCTCGTATTCCTCCGGGGTAATGGTCAGGATGGTGCCGTGCTTGAAGCCGTATGGGAAGCTGAATTCCTCGTCCGCCCGGCGGAAATTGCCGCTGGCCAGAGAATCCGCCACAAAGGGGATATAGCCCTGCCCTGCGCCGCTGGCTCCATAGTAGTCAAGGAACAGACACCAGCGCCCGTCCTCCAGCTTCACGGCCGTGGGGGCCTCGTGCTTGCCCTCCTCCACCTGATTCATGCTGATATCAAACTGCTCCACCCGCTCGTAGGGGCCGTCCAGCGAGCGGGATTTCATCAGAATGCAGTGGGGCGAGCTTTTGAGGAACATGTAGTACCAGCCGTCCTCCTCATAGATGGCGGAATCAATGACCTCGCCGTCGGGATGCTCGTAGAGGAGCTTCGGCTTGGAATACTGCTTGAAGTCCTTCGTATGGGCGCACCAGATAGCCTGCCTGTAATCAAGGGATTTATGGGGCGAGGACCAGTGCACCACATAGTCCTGCGTTTCCCCGCACCAGATGATATCCGGCGCCCACAGGCAGCCGAAATCCTCGTCGCCGATCTCCACCAGCCGCTGCTCCGACCAGTTGATCAGATCATCCGACTCCCACAGGGACAGGCACTTGCTGCCGTTATGGCTGGCCCAGTGCCAGAAGTTCTGGCACCGCTGACGCATGGTGTAGGCAAGGCTCAGGTCGGTAGCCAGAATGTAAAAGCGGCCGTCCAGCTTTGAGCGGGTAATGGTAAAGTCTCGCACGCCCTTCATGCCGTAATAGGCCCACAGCACCGGGTGGCCGTCGTTAAGCTGCTCCCAGTGGAAGCCATCCCGGCTCAGGGCAAAGCGCAGCTGCTCTCCCTCAGGAGTGGAAATCTCGCGGAAATGAGCAAAGAGATAAGCCTGCTTCATCGGAGTAACCTCCTCCATATGTACTTGTATTCTGCCGCCATTATAGCATAGAAACGACCGGATGAAAATAGTTTCATCCGGCAGGAAGCTCCTTTCCCGGCGCGAATACATATCAGCAGACTTCCAGCAGCACAGGAGGAAACCCGGATGCATATTCGCCTGCAGCCTGAAAAGAAAACAAAGAAGTTGGACAATCTGTTCGGCCTGTTTTTTGAGGATCTGAACCACGCGGCGGACGGCGGCCTTTATGCCGAGATGATCCGCAACCGCGACTTTGAGTTTGACCCCGCCGACCGCCCCGGCTATACGCCGCTCACAGGCTGGTGCACCGTGGGCTATGCGGACGTAACCGTGGAGAGCAAGGATCCGCCCTTCCCGAACAATCCACACTACGCCGTGGTCAGCGCCCGGCCCGGCGACAGCCTTTGCGCGCTGGGCTACGGCGAAGGTATCCCCGCCCGCAAAGGCAAGGCCTGCCGGCTGGTCATCTGGGGGCGCTCCCGGTGCAGCATGCCCCTGCGCGTGCGCCTGTGCGGCGCGGAGGCCGCCATTACCCTGACGGACAGCTGGGCCCGGTACGAAGCCGAGCTGATCCCGCAATACTCCGACGATCATGCCCGGCTGTTCATCACCGCCCTTGTCCGGGGCGAATTCCAGCTGGCCTGGGTTTCCCTCATGCCCGCCGATACCTGGCAGGGACAGGCGAACATGATGCGCCGGGATATCGCCCAGGCGCTCCACGACATGAAACCCCGCTTCCTGCGCTTCCCCGGCGGCTGCCTGACCCACGACGGCGAGCTGGATCCCGACGCGCGCGACGGCATTTACAACTGGAAGCGCACCCTCGGCCCGGTGGAGAACCGGCCCGCCCGGCGGAACAACTGGGGCTATCATCAGACCATGGGTCTGGGCTTCTACGAGTACTTCCTGCTTTGCGAGGATCTGGACTGCGAGCCCCTGCCCGTGGTCAACGGCGGGCTTGATCCCCATCATCTGCGTTTTGCGGAGGGCGAGCTGCTGCAGCAGTATGTGCAGGATGCAGTGGATCTGATCGAGTTTGCCAAGGGATCCCCGGACACAAAATGGGGCCGCGTCCGCGCGGAGATGGGCCATCCCGCGCCCTTCCGCCTGCGGTATCTGGCGGTGGGCAACGAGGAGATCCACGAACGGTTCCATCAGCACATGGCGCTGTTTGCCCGGGCGCTGCGGGAGAAGGATCCCACGGTGGAGCTGATCGGCTCCGCAGGGCCCTTCTGCCACGGCGGCCCCTATGATATGGGCTGGCGCTACGCCCGGGAGCAGAAGCTGGAGTATGTGGACGAGCACTACTATCTGGCCCCGGAATGGTTCCTTGCCAATGCAGATCACTATGCGGATTATCCCGCCGACGGCCCGAAGGTCTTCCTCGGCGAATACGCCACATGGGGCAACATGATGGAGAACGCGCTGGCCGAGGCCGCCTACATGACCGGCCTGCATAACGCGCCCGCCGTGGCGCTGGCATGCTACGCGCCCATGCTGTGCCACGTTCACTATATCAACTGGAAGCCGGACATGCTCTGGTTCGACAACGCCCGGCTGATGAAAACGCCCAACTACCACGTACAGAGCATGTTCATGCGGCATCAGGGCGACCACGCCATCGGGATGGAGGTCAGCGGCAATCATCCCGGTCCTTCCCTGTCCCGGCCCATCACCGGAGCAATCAGCCTGCAGGCGGATGATACCGTACTGCGCCTGTCCGGTATCCGCCTGACCGCGGACGGGAAGACCGTCTCCCTGCCGGACTGCGCCATTTCCGGCAAGGATGCACTTCAGCTGGGCCGCCACAACGGCGACTTCCGGCTGGAAATGACGCTGGAGCGCGTATCCGGCCGCAAGGGCGCGCTGATTTACTTCGGCCGTCAGGACGATGGCAACTTCTACCAGTGGACGGTGGGCGGCTGGCAGAACTCCGACTCCGCTATTGAATCCACCGTCCGCGGCCGCAATACCTGCCTGACCCAGAGTAACCTCTCCCTGGAGGATGGGCACGCGTACCGTCTGACGCTGGAGGTGAAGGGCCGCCTGATCACCGCCCATGTGGACGGCACGGAATGGAACCGCGTAGAGGAGCAGCCTCTGCGTCTGCGCCCCCTGTACCTTGCCGCCAGCACAGAGGACGGCACAGGCGATATCATCCTCAAGGCCGTAAACGTACAGGCAGAACCTGTCACCGCGCAGCTGGAGATTTCCTGCAGCGGCTATGATACGGAGGTGCTGTGCGCCCCGCCGGATGCTGTCAACTCGCTGGATGATCCGGATAACGTAGCCCCCGTCATGCACAGCTATGGCGGCGGCAGCGAAATCACCCATACCTTCCCCTGCTATTCGGTAACGGTAATGCGGTTCCACCCGTAAGCAAAACCCTCCATGAAAATCATGGAGGGTTTTTCGTATGCGGTTATTCCAGCAGGGCGGCGGCGTCCTTCATCCGCCCGGCGATCTTCACCCCGAAGGGGCAGCGGCTTTCGCAGCTGCGGCAGCCGATGCAGCTGGACGCCTTCACCGACAGCTGGCGGTAATGATCCCGCAGGGAATCAGGCGTCTCCTTCTGCATCACCGCCAGATCATACAGCTTGTTGACCATGGCGATATCAATATTCACCGGGCAGGGCTTGCAGTGACCGCAGTAGGTGCACTGGCCTGTATAGGCATGTTTTGGCGCGCCCGCCAGCACGGATGCGTAGTCCTTCTCCGCATCTGTGGCGGTGTGATAGGCAATGGCCTCGTCAATCTGCTTCGTGTCATCAAAGCCCACCATCACCGCCGCCACGGCGGGACGGGTCAGGCAGTAGTGCAGGCACTGCACCGGCGTCAGCGCTACGCCAAAGGGCGAACGCTTTGCATCAAACAGCCTTCCGCCGGCATAGCCCTTCATCACGGTGATGCCCACGTCCAGCTGCTCGCACCGCTGATATAGCTCCACCCGCTCCCGGGAAATGCCGTCCACCGCAGTGGAGAAATCGTCGCCGAAGTACACCTCCGCATCGCCGTTCACCGGCAGCATATCGAAGGCCGGATTCACGCTGAAGAGGATGTTCTCCACAATGCCGCTCTCCGCCGCAATGCGGGCGATGGCCGGATTGTGGGTTCCCACGCCGATGTGCCGGATCCTGCCCTGCGCCTTCAGCTGCCTCACCCATGCAAGGAACTCGCCGCTGACGATCGCGTTCCAGTCCTCTTCCTGATCCACATAATGGATCATGCCCAAATCGATATAATCCGTCCCCAGCCGCTGCAAAAGATCCTCAAAGGCCGCCTGCGCTTCCTCCAGCTTCCGGCTGCGCACATACTGACCGTTCTGCCAGGTGGAGCCCAGATGCCCCTGAATATACCACTTCTCCCGCCGTCCGCTGATCGCCGCGCCGATATTGGAGCGCACGTTGGGTTCGGACATCCAGCAGTCAAGGATGTTCACGCCCTTCTCCTCGCAGTGCAGGATGATCTCCCGGCACTCCTCCGGCGTGTGCCGCTCCAGCCATTCTGCCCCAAGGCCGATCTCGCTAACCATCAGGTTTGTTCTGCCCAGTCTTCTGTACTGCATGTAACCGCCTCCGTTTATTGCGTCTTCATCATCAATTCTCCCCGGAAGAGGAAAAACCCTGCATCCTTGCGGATGCAGGGTTCAAAGCATCGACTTTGT
The DNA here is from genome assembly GCA_017471885.1 of Clostridia bacterium. Lineage (GTDB taxonomy): Bacteria > Bacillota > Clostridia > Christensenellales > Aristaeellaceae > UBA11524. Next base: position 12,139 of record JAFURI010000007.1, read on the forward strand.
CTATGCTTTGCAGATCTTCAAAAAGTCTGCAAGGCAAGGCGACAAGGCGGCAAATGAGGGAGTTTACACAGACGTAAATGACCGAATTTGCAGCCGCAGTCAACACAGCAAGCAAAGGCTCCTGCTAAAAAGCAGGAGCCTTTGCGGTTGCGGGCTTTTTGATGATCTGATCCTGCATCCTTGCGGATACGGGGTTTTCCGGTTTTACTTCACAACGCCCTTCTTCAGGATGATATTGGCGTACAGTGCGCTTTCGCTGGTGGCGATGCAGGCATAGCACTTTGCGCCCCGGGGATAGAACTCCGTCTTCTGCACGGCAATTTCGCGCAGGCCGTCGCTCTCGTACTTCTTCGCGATCTCGCGGTACACGTCCCACACCTCAGGCTTGTAGGGATCGCCGGGCAGCACAGCCATCAGCACGGAAGGATTCTCCACATAGCTATCCAGCGGGAAGAACCTGAGGATCGCATCCAGAATCTCCGGGATGCCGTGGCCGTCCATGCGCACGCAGCGCTCGGGACAGCCCAGCTTGGGATAGTTGCCGTCGCAGATGAGCAGCTCGTCGCCATGGCCCATCTCCATCATGATCTTCATCAGCTCCGGGGGAATAATGGCAGGAATGTTCTTCAGCATGCTCGCTTACCTCACTTCGTAATCGTTCCGTCTTCGTCCCACAGGTCGCGCCAGTCGGTAGCGCCGGGCCACAGGAACACCTGACCCTTGATCAGCCGGCAGTTCTTGTCCGCCCTGCGGATGATCTCCATCTCCGCATCGGTCAGAGGATCCTCGGTGACGCACTGCAGGTTGGCGGTGTAATTGCGCTCCTTCACAGAGAAGGGAATCACCATTTCGCCCCGCTGCACGGCCCACTTCAGGCACACCACGGCAGGATGCACGCCGTGATTCTTCGCGATCTCCATGATTTCCGGCATTTCGGTGGCGGCGATATCCTCGCTGGTCTTGTCGCGTTCGGGACGGTTGGGGCTGCCGATGGGGCAGAAGCCGATGGGCTGGATGCCCTTCGCCACTACATAATCGTACAGTTCCGGCTGCTGGAAGGCAGGATGCAGCTCCATCTCGATCACCGCAGGGCGGATACGGCACAGGGGCAGCACAGCCTCCAGCTTCGGGATGGTCATGTTGCTCATGCCCAGATACTTCACCAGACCCATGTCATGGAGGCGTTCCATCTGCCGCCAGGTGGACATGAACTCCTCCACGGTGAAGGGCTTGCTGTCGGGATTGCGGCTGTCGCCGTCGCAGCCCGGAGCATGATAGTTAGGGAAGGGCCAGTGCACAAAGTAGAAGTCCAGATAATCCAGCTGCAGGTCCTTCAGGCTCTGGGCGCAGGACAGCAGCACATCGCCCTTGCCATGCATGTCGTTCCACACCTTGGAGGTGATGAACAGCTCCTCACGGGCGACCACGCCTTCGTCAAAAGCAGCCTTGAAGACCTGACCGATCTCCTTCTCATTGCCGTAGACCGCAGCGCAGTCGAACAGACGGTAGCCGCAGCGGATAGCGCCCGCCACCGCACCGGATACAGCCTCGCCGTCGGCATGATCGCTGCCGAAGGTACCCATGCCGATGCAGGGGATCTTCGCTCCGTCGTACAGGGTAATCTGGGGAACCAGTTTGGGATCAATGAACGCCATATCGGTTTGCCTCGCTTTCCTGTCGTATCGTTCAGATCATTCTGATATCTACCTGCGGCAGGAGCCGCTGAAAATCCTCTTCGTTGTAGCTTCCGGTGGAAAGGGTCAGGGCATTGGCGGCGGATACCGCCACGGCCAGCCGCAGCGCATCCTGAGCCTTCATTCCCCTTGCCATGCTCGCCGCAAAGCCGGCCACCATGCTGTCGCCGCAGCCCACGGTGTTCTTCGGGGTGATTTGGGGCGGCACGCCGTGGAACGCGCCTTCCTCACACACCAGCACCGCGCCCTGCGCGCCCAGGGATACCGCCACCCAGCGGATTCCCTGCCGGTGCAGCTCCTTTGCCGCACTCACGGCCTCCTCCATGCCCTGCACCGGACGGCCCAGCAGCTGAGCCAGCTCGTCCGTGTTGGGCTTGACGAAGTCCGGCAGGGCCTTCACGCCCCGGATGAGGTTCTCCCCGGAGGTATCCAGCAGCACCTTTTTCCCGGCCTCGCGGCACCAGCGGATCAGCCGCTCATAGCTGTCCGCAGGCGCGCCCTTGGGGAGGCTTCCGCTGATGGTCACCACGTCCGCCTTGTGCAGATTCGCACGGAAGTCCGCAAAGAAACGCTCCGTCTCCTCCTGCGTAACAGGCGCGCCGGGCTCCAGATACTCCGTGGAGTCACCTGTAGACAGATCCCACACGTTGATGCAGGAACGGGTCTCGCTCTGCACGTGGGTGAAGGCGCAGTCAAAGCCGCTGATTAGGCTCTCAAAGTAGCCGCCGATATGACCGCCCACAATGCCGGAGGCGGTGACCTTCTCGCCCAGCAGCGCCGCGACGCGGCTCACATTGAGCCCCTTGCCGCCGGCAGTATTCACCACCTGCTTCACGCGCATAACGGTGCCCGGTTCGTTTTTCTCCATCATGTACAGTTTATCGATGGATGGATTCATCGTGACCGTCAGAATCATACGCGCCTCACTCGTTCACCAGCATGATCTTGCCGTGCACCTGGGAAGGATCCTTGTAGAGCATGAAGGCGTCGTAGGCCTGGCTCAGGGGATACTTGCGATAGATGAAGCCGGGATCAAACTTCAGTTCGCCTGTGGCGAAGTAGTGGGCCGTCAGTTCCCATTCCTTTCCGGGGAAGGGCGCGGAATAGCTCATCCAGCTGCCGGTGAGGCGGAACTCCTTGCGGTTCATGTTCTCCCACTGGCGGGGGGTGAAGGTCACGTCGTTGTGGGGCGTGCCGATGAAGCACAAAAGCGCCTTGTTGCCCGCCAGCTCAAAGGCCATCTTCATGGTGATGGGATTACCCGCCGCCTCAAATACATTCTGGAAGCCCCGGCCGCCCGTCATTGCCATGGCGGTCTTCATGAAATCAGGATCCTTCGTGTTGACAACCTCGTCCGCGCCCATGCGCCTGGCCAGCTCCAGACGGCCGTCGTCAATATCAAAGGCCACGATCTTCTTCGCGCCCAGAATCTTCGCCCACTGCAGGGTGAAGATGCCGATGGTGCCCAGACCCAGCACCGCCACGGTTTCGCCGCCGCGGTAGCCCGCATGCAGCAGGCCGTGGATCGCCACCGTGGAGGGCTCAAACATGGCCGCCTGCTCATAGGGAATGGAAGGATCATACTTCACCGCGTTGGCTGCGGGCATCACCACATACTCCGCAAAGCAGCCCTGCTCGCGACTGCCGATGAAGGAGTAATGCTTGCACAGGGAGAAGTTGCCCAGCTGGCAGTCCTCGCACTTCATGCAGGGCACCAGAGGCGCGCCGGTGACGGTATCGCCCACCTGTACGTTCTCAACGCCCTCGCCCACCTCCACCACGTCGCCGCTGAACTCATGGCCCAGCACGATGGGATAGAAATGCGCGCCGTTGTGCAGTACGCGGGGGACGTCGCTGCCGCAGATGCCTGCCGCGCGCACCCTCACCTTTACCTGACCTGCGCCGCACACGGGCGTTTCCCAGTCCGTGTAGCGGATATCCTCATTGCCGAAAAGCACTGCCGCCTTCATCGCTGATCATCCTTTCATCATCGGTTCAAGTCGTTCATACAGTTCCAGATAACGCTGATACGCAGCGTCGTATACACCCTTCTTCTCGGGATCGGGCTGATGGATCCGCTGCACCCGCACGGTGCGCTCCGCCGCCTCCTCAAAGGAGGCGTATACACCCGTGCCCACGCCGGCAAGGATTGCCGCGCCCAGAGTGGTGGCGGTATCGCTGGATGGCACCTCGATGGCATGACCGGTGATATCTGCCTTCAACTGCGTCCACACCAGGCTGTTGGCGCTGCCGCCCATGGCGCGAAGCGCGCCGATCTGTGCCCCGGCCGCCTTTGCCGTCTCCAGATTATGCCGCAGGGAGAACGCCACGCCCTCCATCACGGCGCGGATCATGTGCGCCCTGCCCTTCATGTAATCCAGTCCGAAGAACACGCCTTTCGCCGCAGGATTCCAGATGGGGCTGCGCTCGCCCGCCATGTAGGGCAGAAAGAGCACGCCCTCGCAGCCGGGCTCCACCGTATCCGCCAGCGAACTCATCTCCTCAAAGGAGAGGTCCGGGCAGCAGGTTTCCCGCAGCCACTTCAGCGCGCCGCCGCCGCCCGTGGTGCCGCCCTGCAGCAGCCACTGATCCGGCACCACATGGCACCCCAGAATCAGCCGCTCATCCGCCGCATATTCGTCCACGGCGATGCTCATGCCCCCGGCCTGACCGCCCTGCTCCTGAGTCTGGCCGGGCTTTACCACGCCCGCGCCGAGGGTGCCGCAGGCCGCGTCCAGTCCGCCGGCAACCACAGGCGTACCCTGCGCAAGCCCGGTCTGCGCGGCGGCCTCCTCCGTCACATTGCCCACAATTTCATGGCACTGATACAGCGGCGGCAGCAGCTCCGGACGGATGCCGATTCTATCCGCCAGCGCCGTATCCCAGCAGCGTTTGCTCATATCAAAGCAGCTGAGTCCATAGCCCTGGGACAGATCCTGACTGGCCCTGCCCGTCAGCCGGTACACAAAATAGCTGTTGCTCTGCAGGATCCACCGCGCCTTTGCGTACACCTCCGGCATATGATCCCGATACCACAGGATTTTCGGCAGGGTGTAGCTGGGCTGAAGGGGATTTCCGCAGCAGCGGAACAGCTCTTCCTCCCCGATCCTGCCGCGCAGCCCGTCGCACTGGGCCTGCGCGCGGGTATCCGTCCAGATGGGCGTGGGCGTCAGCACCCGGCCCTGTTCATCCACAGCAATGGCGGACCAGCTCTGTCCGTCCACGCCTACGCCCTCAATCTGCGCAGGATCCGCGCCGCTTTCCTCCAGCACCCGGCGGATGCACCCGCACGCAGCCTCCCACCACATATCCGGATGCTGCTGCGCCCAGCCGGGATGAGGGTACTCCACCGGATAATTGCCGGTGGACTGGGCCGCTGCCGAGCCGTCGGGACGGAACAGCGCCACCTTGCACCCGGAGGTGCCGATATCAATACCCAGCAGATACTTATCCATTACGCCCTGCCTTTGCTGCCCAGCAGCTCAATCAGCTGACACACACGCTGCTTCACAGCCTCACGGCCCGCGGCGGAGTACTTCTTGGGATCGTACACGCCAGGATCCTTCTGGATATAGGCCTTCACTGCGTCGGAGTACACCACGCGCAGCTCGGTGGCATAATTCACCTTGCAGATACCCCGGCGGATGCACTCCCGAACCTGCTCGTCCGGCACGCCGGAGGTACCGTGGAGCACCAGCGGCGCATCCACCAGCGCACGGATGGCGCTCAGCCGGTCCAGATCCAGCTTCGGCTCGGCCTTGTACACGCCGTGGGCCGTGCCGATGGCGGGCGCAAAGCTGAACACGCCGGTCTCCTTCACAAAGCGGGCTGCCTCCCCGGGATCCGTATAGGCGGCGTCGGCCTCGTGATCGTCCTCCTTGCCGCCCACCTTGCCCAGCTCAGCCTCCACGGGAATGCCGCAGGCCATGGCCACAACCCGGCGGGAAAGCGTAACGTTTCCTTCAAAAGGCAGGAGGGAGCCGTCGATCATCAGGGAGGTGTAGCCTTCCCGGGCGCACTCCTCAGCCAGCTCGTAGCTGCTGCCGTGATCCAGATGCAGCGCCACAGGTGCCTTCGCATCCCGGGCAAGACGGCTGATAAAGCCCGCAAACACCTTGGGCTGGGCGTGCTTCAGGGTGCCGGGCGTGGTCTGCACAATCACCGGCGCATTCATCTCCTCGGCGGCGGAAATCACCGCCTGGGCCATCTCCATATTCTCCACGTTGAACGCGCCCACGGCATAGCCGTTCTTCTGCGCATCCAACAGCATTTCACGACTGCTGACAAAAGACATGTATATCGCTCCTTCCAATTGTCTCATACGGGATTATAAAAAGTATATTCGTTTCGTTTTTGATTGTCAATAGCGTTTGCGCCTTGTCCCACGGGCTTTATTCTGCTATAATGATCACAATCAACCGTGCAGGAGGTATACCATGCCCGCCACCATGAAGGACATCGCCCGGGAAACCGGCCTGGGCCTCGCCACCATATCCAAATACTTCAACGGCGGACAGGTGCGCCCCCAGAACCGCAAGCTCATCGAGGATGCGGTAAAGAAGCTGGACTACATCCCCAACGAGTTCGCCCGCAGCCTCAAGACCCGTCAGTCCCGCACCGTGGGCGTGGTGATTCCCGAGCTGGGCAACGCGTTCATCACCTCCATCATCACCGCCATGGAGGATATCCTGCGCAAGCACGATTACGCCGTCATCGTCTGCGACTGCCGCAGCGACGTGCGCCGGGAGAAGGAGGCCGTGGATTTCCTGATCCACAAGCGGGTAGACGGACTGATCAACATGGCCACGGACATGACCGGCGCTCACCTGCAGTCCGCCGTAAAGGAGAACGTGCCCGTGGTGCTTATCGACCGGCTGATCCGCAGCCTGCGGGGCAAGGTCAGCGCGGTGGTGGTGGACAACGCCGAGGCGGCTGATCAGGGCACGCGCTATCTGCTGGAGCAGGGACACCGCCGCATCGGTCTGGTGCTGGGCAGCGAAGGGCTGTACACCACCAGACACCGCCTGCAGGGTTATCTGGACGCAATGGAGGATTTCGGCCTTGACCGCCGGGAGGATCTGATCTGCTACGGCAACTACACCATGGACGGCGGCTACGCCGCGGTAAAGCAGCTGCTGCAGCAGGAGGAAAAGCCCACGGCGCTCTTTGTCACCAATTTTGAAATGACGCTGGGCGCCATGCTTGCCCTGAACGAAATGGGTGTGAGGGTGCCGGAGGATCTGTCCGTGATCGGCTTTGACAAGCTGGACATGTTCGGCGCGATCCTTTCCGACCTGACGGTGGTCAAGCAGCCCCAGAACGTGATCGGCGAAGAGGCCGCCCGACTGATTCTCTCCATGATGGCAGACGACAAAGTACCCGCCCAGATCGTCACCCTGTCCACGCAGCTGCACGAGGGCCGCTCCGCCCGCAGCATCGAAGCATAATCTGTTCCGCCGCAGAATCTCGCTGCGGCGGTTTTCTTATGCCCTTTCGCCCCAGAATATGCCTTCGTAATGTCTGGTCAGCGGGTCATCGGCCTTGTGCATGCGCACGCTGAGGGTTCCTGCCTTCTCATGCAGGAACATCTCCAGCCCGCAGGGCGCATGGTGGATCAGCTGGCACCGCAGCTGCAGCGCGCCGTCCTGCGTCAGGCCGGCGGAGGTGATCACGGGATACTCCGTCCCCGTCCACAGTCCCATGGCGTTTTCGCCGAAGCGCTCCCACCGGAACTCATGCGCCGCATCCTCCCATTCCACACGGACGCTGCGCCCGGCGATTTCGATCCGCCTCAGGCCTTCTTCATTGGCTTCCATGGCGTAGACGCGCGTCGCTTCCGGCATTTCTCCGCCCGCATGGGCTACGCAGGGCATGCGCAGCGCCGCCAGCCTCTGCGCAAGCAGCTGCCGGTCGCCCTCGCGCTCCTCCTCGCCGCACCTGCTGACAAGAATATCGTAGAACGCGGAGTAGATTTTCTGGATGCCCAGCGCGTCCAGCCTTGTATCGGCAATGGTGCACAGCAGCAGCTTCGTCCCGGGATGATACACCGCAATCTGTCCGCCCATGCCGCACATGGCCCAGCCGTCGTAAATCATCCACATCTGATAGCCATAGCCGCTGGCCTCCGCCGGAATGCTGGGCGTTTCGTTGACAATCTGCCGCCGGGTCATCTGCGCGATGAACTCTGCCGGCACAATCCCCCGCCCGCCGTCGGCCACCAGCTGGGCAACCTTCGCCAGATCCCGCAGAGACATCATCAGCCCTGTCCCGCCCTGGGGTACGCCGGAGGGATCCTCCAGCCACGCCTTCGGATCCGCCGCGCCGACGGGTTCAAAAACACGCTCCTTCAGGAAATCCAGCAGCTTTCGTCCGCTGATCCTTTCGCACAGCGCCGCCAGCACCTGCGAGCAGGAGGTGTCGTAGTTGAACATGGTTCCCGGCTCGTGGGTAGGCTTCACCCGGAAGAAGCTCTCGTCCCAGCAGCGGTCGATCCCCTCCCGGTAGGTGGTCTTTCTGTGACAGGTGGCCATGCGCAGCATATCCCGGATGGTCAGGCGCATCAGACGCGGATCCGGCTCCTGCGGCAGCTTGTCCGGGAAGTAAGCAGCAATGTGATCCTCCAGCGTGATTCTTCCCTCCCCCGCAAGAATCCCCACCGCCAGCGCCGTCATGGTCTTGCTGATGGAATACATCCGGTGCATGCCGCCCTTGCGGAAGGGGGCGTAGTAGCCCTCGGCCACCACCTCGCCCCCGCTGCGCAGCTCAAACCCGTGCATGCACACGTTCTCCTGCTCCAGTCGGCTGATGAAATCCATCACCGCCGCCGATGAAACCTTCATACCTTTAGCCTCCTTTGTGCAAAAGGCCGCCGCAGAATGATTCTGCGGCGGCCTGTATGTTGTGTCAGATCAGTTCCAGCGTGTCCGCCGTCACGCGGATCCTGTCACCCTTACGGTGGCGGATGCTGCGCCCGTCGGTCAGCTGCAGCTCACCCTCCGTACCGGCGGTGAACACGGCCTCCTCCAGCCTCCCTCCGGCCCAGCGGATATCCGCCTGATAGCCGCCCCGGGCCCTCAGGCCCCTGACGCAGCCCTCCTGCCATTCGCCCGGCAGCGCAGGCAGCAGACGGATTTTACCCTCATGGCTCTGCAGCAGCATCTGGGCGATGGCAGCCGTTGCGCCGAAATTGCCGTCAATCTGGAAGGGCGGATGATTATCCAGAAGATTGGGCAGTGTGGAGCGGCTCAGCAGCGCGTTAAGGTGCTGCCGGCAGCTGTCGCCGTCCAGCAATCGGGCATAGAAGTTGATGATCCACGCCCGGCTCCAGCCGGTATGACCTCCGCCGTGGCTGAGGCGGCGCTCCAGCGTAGCGTGGGCCGCAGCAAACACGTCCGCCTGACCGGGCGTGATCTGGCTGCCCGGATGCAGCGCAAACAGGTGCGAAATGTGACGGTGACCGATCTCGGCCTCTCCGTAATCCTGCCCCCACTCCATAATGGTGCCCCGGGGCGAAATCTGCACCGTGCGCAGCCGGGGAAGGATCGCCTCAAAGGCGGAGACGTCCTCGCCCAGCTCATGACCGTATTTGATCACAGCGGTGAACAGCTCCCGGAGGATCTGTGCATCCATGGCGGCGTCACCGCAAAGACGGCCCTGCTCGCCGTCGGACAGGATATAGGTGTTCTCCGGCGAGCAGGAGGGCGACACGCCCAGATACCCGTCCCGGTCTTCGGTCAGCGTATCCGCGAAGAACGCCGCCGACTCCTTCATCAGCGGATAATACTCCCGCAGGAAATTCCTGTCCAGCGTGTACTCGTAGTGCACGGGAATGTGCAGGCACAGCCATGCTGCGCCCATCTGCCACACAGTGGAGGCGATGTAGCTGTCCTGGGGCGCGCAGTCGCCCCAGATATCCGTATTGTGATGCGCTACCCAGCCGGACGCGCCGTACATATCCCGGGCCACCTTCCGGCCATGGGGCAGCATGCGCTTCAGATGGTCGAACAGCGGCAGATGCATTTCCGGCAGGTTGCAGATTTCCGCAGGCCAGTAGTTCATCTGCGTATTGATGTTGATGGTATACTTGCTGCCCCACGGCGGCTCGAACTCCTGATTCCAGATGCCCTGGAGATTGGCGGGCAGCGTGCCGGGACGGCTGGAGCAGGCCAGCAGATACCTGCCGTACTGGAAGTAGACGTTGATCAGCCCCGCATCGGTTTCGCCCTGCTTCACACGCTCCAGACGCTGATCCGTGGGCAGGGCCTCCAGCGCAGGATCCGCCTTGATTTCCAGCGCGCAGCGGTCCATCACCGCAGACAGATCCGCCGCATGAGCCTCGCGGAGCGCTTCATAGCCCTTCTGCTCCGCCTTATCCAGCATATCCAGCGCCGCCTGAACAGGATCCTCATGATCATAACCGGTGGCTCCGGCACACAGGATATCGTTGTCGCCGCCGCAGCACAGCGTAGCGCCGATCAGCTTCACTTCACCCCTGATCACCCGTACCGCGCAGGCATAGCTGACGCCGCCGTTGGCCGCACAGCCGCACAGCACCACCGTACGCCCGTCTGCGGCATACATCCGGCCGACCTGGGAGCCGCGGCGCAGCAGCACGTCATAAGGGCGGCCCGACGTACGCAGGCACAGCACCTGATCCGGCGCGGACACAAACGTCTCCCGCCGGAATTCCGCGCCGCGGAGGCTGTAGCTCACCTGATGCAGACCCGTCGCGAGGTCAAGGCTGCGGGCATAATTCTCCGTCTCCGCAGGGAAGCAGCCGGACAGATCCTTTTTAGCCAGATTGCGCACCGCATGCAGGCTGACCGCAGGCGAGTCCTCCGTAAAGTACAGTACCAGATCCGCCAGCGGCTCATAATGGCGCTCGTCGTCCGCAGCGGCGGCAAAGGCACGCAGCGCCAGCTTCTCAGCCTCGCCGATCCGCCCCTGCGCAATCAGCTCCCGCAGGCGGGGCATGTATTCCCGGGCAGAGGGATTCACGCGGTCCTCAAATCCGCCCGACCACAGGGATTCCTCGTTAAGCTGGATCCGCTCCAGCGTCGCTCCGCCGAACACCATGGCGCCCAGCCGTCCGTTGCCCAGCGGCAGCGCTTCGTTCCAGCTGGCTGCCGGAGCCGAATAATACAGTTTATTCATTGCTTTCCTCCACAGCGAAACGTTTCGATGTACATAGAGCCTATCACAATTCTGTTCTTCTGTCAAGATTGACGAAAAAAAACTTTTGTGTCATAATATATAGGATTAACTCACGGAGGTGTCTGCCATGGCAGCAACCATCAAAGATATCGCCCGCCGCACAGGACTTGGACTGGCTACGATCTCCAAGTATCTCAACGGCGGCCATGTGCTGCCGCAGAATCAGGCCGCCATCGAGGAAGCAGTCAGGGCGCTGGATTACAAGGTCAACGAGGCCGCGCGTACGCTCAAGACCCGCCGCACCGGTTATGTGGGACTTGTTCTGCCCGCACTGACCAACAGCTTCATCATGGAGATTGTCCAGCAGATCCAGCTTGATCTGCGGGCCTGCGGCTTCGGCACCGCGCTGTGCTGCTCCGCCCCCGGCACCGACAGCATCCGCCGTCAGACCGAGCTGGAGGCCATTGACTTTGTGCTGAAGAAGGGCGTGGACGGCATCATCAACCTGCCCCAGAACGAGGACGGCGTTCACCTGCTCAAGCCTCTGGAAATGGGCATTCCCGTGACGCTGATTGACAAGCAGATCCCCGAGCTGGCTGACCGCATCAGCTCCGTCATGATCGACAACGTAGGCGCTGCCCGCACTGCTGCGGACGAGCTGCTCAACGCCGGTCACCGCAACATTCTTGCGCTCTTCCACGGCGAAACCAACTACACCGGCCGCCGCCGGGCCGAGGGCTTTATGGATGCGCTGCGCCAGCGCGGCTATCCCGTAGATCCCGACCGGATTATCTACATGGGCACCACCAGCTCCGCCTCCTCGCTGGATTTGATCCGCGAGAAGATCCGCCAGTTCCGTCCTACTGCCATATTCGCCGCCAACTTCGGCCTTACCTCCCGCACGCTGGAGGCTCTGGAGGCGGAAGGTCTGCGCGTGCCCTCCGACGTGTCCGTCGTGGGCTTTGACGGCGTGGGCGTGAACGACGGCTACGGCGTCAAGCTCTGGTCCGTGATGCAGCCTACCGTCCAGATCGGCTCCGCTGCCGCACAGATCATGAGCGAGCAGATCACCGCCGCCGCGCAGGGCAACCCCCTGCCGCCTCAGGTGCGTACCCTGCAGGCTCAGCTGTTGCCCGGCAATTCTGTGCGCATTATCTGATTTTTCCCGGTTTCGCTCTTTCGCCCTGCTGCGGCAGGGCTTTTCTTTTTGCCGGCTGCTTTTTTCAAGCAATCCGGCTTTTTTTCTCCCAAAATGCGCAGAAACACTTGACAAGCATTCGCATTAGTGCTATTTTAAAGGCGAAACGTTACGTGATTCGCTTTGTTTTCAAACGAAACGCTATGTCATTCTTTGTTGGAGGAGTGCTCATGAACAAGCTTCTGACCAGGAATTCAGCCCCGGCCATTGATCTGCCCAAGAAGACCTTCCGCCAGCGCGTGGTAACCGACTTCAGGAAGCACTGGGTTGTGTACGCCATTGCGCTGCTGTGCCTGTCCTACTATTTTGTGTTCCGCTACGCGCCCATGGGCGGTCTGGCCATTGCCTTCAAGAATTACCGCCCCGCCCGCGGACTGTGGGGCAGCAAGTGGGTGGGCTTCAAGTGGTTTGAGCAGTTCTTCTCCAGCTACTACTTCCCTCGCCTTCTGCGCAACACCCTGACCATCAACCTGATGAGCCTGCTCATCGGCTCCACGCTGCCCATCTTCCTGGCGCTGCTGCTCAACGAGGTCCGCAGCTCCGCCTACAAGCGCACCGTGCAGACGGTGACCTACATGCCCCACTTCGTCTCTCTGGTGGTGGCCTGCGGCATCGTGCTGGACATCCTCTCCTACGACGGTCTGTTCAACCAGATTCTTAGTCTCTTCGGCGTACAGCCGATCCTGTTCAGCAACGTGCCGGAGTACTTCCCGTGGATTTACGTCTTCTCCGACGTGTGGCAGAATCTGGGTTACAACTCCATTGTGTATCTGGCGGCGCTGTCCTCCATCAACGTGGAGCTGTTTGATGCGGCTGCCATCGACGGCTGCAACCGCTTCCAGCGCGTGTGGCACGTCACCATTCCCGGCATCCTGCCCACCATCATCCTGCTTCTGCTGATGAAGGTCGGCTCCATGATGTCCGTGGGCTACGAGAAGATTATCCTGCTGTACAACGACGCCGTGCTGGAGCGGGCCGACGTGTTCTCCTCCTTCGTGTACCGCTACGGCATGCTGGGCGGCAACTACAGCTACTCTGCCGCTGTGGATCTGTTCAACAACGTGGTCAACATCCTGCTGCTGGTAATCTTCAACGGCGTGAGCCGCAAGATTTCCGACATTTCGCTGTGGTAAGGAGGGAAATGAAATGAAACGTCGCCAGGCTTCTCCCGAGCAGTGGAACTACGGTCAGATTTCCCTGTCCAGCCGTATTTTTGACACGGCCAACTACATTTTCCTGTTCCTGCTTTGCGTGCTGATGATCTATCCGCTGTGGTATGTGCTGTGCTGTTCCTTCTCCGATCCAGCGCTGCTGATGCGTCACAGCGGCATCCTGCTCTGGCCGCTGGATTTCTCATTCGCCGGCTATGAAAAGGTGCTGAACTACAAGCAACTGTGGAACTCCTATGTGGTCACCATCTTCGTGGTGATCGCCGGCACCGCGATGAACATGCTCTTTTCCATCCTTTTCGCCTTCGTGCTGTCCCGCAAGGGCATGATGTGGCACAAGCTGATCACCGGTCTGGCGGTCTTCACCATGTATTTCTCCGGCGGCATGATCCCCACCTATCTGGTGGTGAAAAGCGTCGGCCTGTACGATACCGTCTGGGCGATGATCATCCCCGGCCTCATCAGCACCTATAACTGCATCATCCTGCGCACAGCCTTCTACGGCATACCGGACTCGCTGGAGGAGTCCGCCAAGATCGACGGCGCAGGCGACCTGCGGGTACTGTTCACCATCTGCGTGCCGCTGATTGTCCCCTCCATCGCCACGGTGGCGCTGTTCTACGCCGTGGGCCACTGGAACTCCTGGTCCGCAGCCCTGCTCTACATCCGCGATGAAAAGCTGATGCCCCTGCAGATGGTGCTGCGCGCGCTGCTGATTCAGGGCGAGGCCATCGAGGTCACCGGCGGTCAGGATCTGCAGACCGAGCTGAACAACATGCTGCTCAAGTATGTGGTCATCGTAGTCTCCACGATCCCGATCCTGTGCGTATACCCCTTCATCCAGCGGTTCTTCACCAAGGGCGTCATGATCGGCGCGGTGAAGGGGTGAGCGGGCAGTGCCCGCGGCCATTTCCGCCCATCTTGTCCGACGTTCGAGTCGTCTTCCGCGCCTGTTACTTGTCCGACGTTAGGCTTGATTCAACTCATTCTATTTTCCCCGTATGTATCAGCGGCTGACACGCTGCTGAACAGATATATCAAAGGAGGTTTTTCCATGAAGAAGCGCCTTGTTGGTCTCCTGCTGTGCGTCGCCATGCTGTGCACGCTCATCGCTCCCGTGGCTGTGGCCGAAGAGCCCACCACCATCACCTGGCTGCACCAGTCCTGGAACGTAACCGGTCTGGACAACTGGTACGACGCCCTGTGGGTCAAGGAACTCGAAACCCGCCTGAACGTGGACTTTGAGTTCATCTCCGTCAACTCCACCGACAACTACGACAACGTAGTCAACCTGAACATCGCCGGCGGCGATTACCCCGACATCATCTCCTGGAACTGGTCCAACTACTCCGGCGGCATCGAAGCTGCTATCGAGGACGGTCTGGTAACCCCCTTCACCATGGCTGAGCTGCAGGAGAAGGTGCCCAACTACTACAACCTGATCGCGGGCAACGAGTACATCAACCGCGCCCTGACCCTGTCCGACGGCACCATCGCCGCCTTCTGCCATGTGGAAGAGTCCACCGCCCGTAACGCCTACTCCGGCTACGCCATCCGCAAGGACTGGCTGGACCGTCTGAATCTGGCTGTGCCCACCACCATCGACGAGCTGCACGAAGTGCTGGTGGCCTTCAAGACCCAGGACGCCAACGGCAACGGCGACCCCAACGACGAAATCCCCATGTCTGACCGCTCCTCCCTGAACCTGATGAAGGAACTGGCCGCTGCCTGGGGTCTGGTGTACAACTACCCCCAGCTGGATCCCGTGACCGGCGAAGTGACCTACTGGACCGAGGTGAACGACGGCCAGAACTTCCGCGACTTCACCCTGACCATGCGCAAGTGGTACGCTGAAGGCCTGATCGATCCCTCCTTCACCTCCAACACCCAGACCGAAATCAACTCCAACGTCACCAGCGATATCCAGGGCTTCTGGCACACCAACACCAACCGTTTCCCCGGCTACTACACCCTGCTGCAGGATACCGTGGCTCCCTATGCCGATTCCTCCGCTGTGAAGCTGGAGCCCCTGCCCCGCTTCCCCTTCCAGTACGCTGCTGAAGGCACCGAGGCCAAGCGCTACACCATGGCTACCAACCTGAAGAACTACGTGGCCGCTCAGGAAGCCAACGTCATCACCTCCACTGCTGTGGAAGGCGGCAAGGTGGACAAGATCCTGGAGCTGTTCAACTACATGTACTCCGAGGAAGGCACCACCCTGATCTCCTGGGGCGTGGAAGGCGTGTCCTTCGAATACGCTGCCGACGACTCCAAGGTCTGGAAGGAAGTTGTGCTGAACAACGAAGGCGGCCTGTCCTCCGACACCGTGATGCAGTACTGCATCCCCACCCGCGGCGAATTCCCCAAGATCATGGATCTGAAGGCCTGGATGACCGTGGACTGCGCGCATCCCGACGGCCAGCGTGAGCTGGACTTCAACTATGGCGCCGACAAGGATCTGATCATCCCCGCTATCCTGCTGACCGGCGAAGATTCCGAGACCTACAATATGATCATGAACGACGTGAACACCGCCATCGCCGAGACCTTCCTGGGCGTTGTCATCGGCAACAAGGATGAGTCCGCCATCGACGAGCTGTTCGTGACCCTGGACAAGATGGGCATCGAGGAAGCTATGGAGATCTATGGCAACGTCTACGCCGCCTATCTGGAGAAGGAAATCGTGAAGTAATTCACCTTCCTGCAAACAAAGCAAGGGCTCCTGCATCCGCAGGAGCCCTCTTTCTTTTTATTCCAGCGTGAAGGAATGCAGCGCCGCGTTGCCGTGGCCCTCATAGGTCAGGTAGATTGCCTGCACCCCGTCGGGGATGGATACCTCCGCAGCGTAATCCTCCCATTCGTTGCTGTAGCCCAGCGGAATCTCGGCCAGCACAGGGCCGTCCCATGCCGTCTTCAGCAGGAATTTGCCGTAGGCGTAGCCTCTCACCCGCACAGAGATCCGCTTCACGCCCCTGCAGTCGAAGTACTTGAAGCCACAGGCAGATGTGTTTGTCATGTTGATGATATACCCCTGCTCCTCGTCTCCGTCCCGTCCATCCTGCGTGATGCGGGGGAAGTTGCCGTCCATCCACAGTCCGCCGCCCGCATTGCCGGTATAGACGCTCTGCTCGTCCTTGAACAGATTGCAGGCAATGTACGCCGGATAGGTTCCCTTTCCCTTCAGCGGGCCCGGATTCAGGCCGCAGGAGGTCATCTCCGCCTGTCCGATGAATCCGTCCTCCTTCAGGGCGATCTTCTCCGCCATGGCCTGACGGCTGAAGTTGCCGCCGTCCGTATGCCGGTGATAGAAGATGTAGTGCTGACCGCCTGCCTCCAGCATGCCGCCGTGATTATTGCCGCCGTAGTACATGGGTCTGTCGGCAGGCTTGTAGGAATCAATGCCGATATCGTTGTTGCTGATCAGCACACCGCCGTAACGGAAGTCCCTGTCCGGATACCGGCTCACCGCGTAGCACAGCTCGTACATCAGCACAGAGGAATAGACAAAGTAGTACAGATCGCCGTATTTGCGGATGGAGGACGCCTCGAAGAACTCGTGCCCCTCGTAGCCGGAGCCTGCGCTGTAGGGCTTGCTGGGCATGATGAACCGGGGCTCCTGCACAATGGTGAGCATATCCCTGTCCAGCACCGTCACCATGGGACCGTGACGGCTTTCATCCTTCGCGCCGCAGAAACCGGTGTACAGATATACCTTGTCGCCCTCCGTCAGCACGCCGGGATCAAACTGCGGTTCGTCTCCTTCCCGCTCACCCAGACGGTTGCCGGCTGTGTCATGCACATACCCAAGGAATTCATACCTGCCCGCCGGCGTATCGCACACCGCCACAGAAACCCAGTCCAGCCGATCCACCACATAGTACAGATAGAAGCGCCCGTCCGGGCCCTGCGTCACGTCCGGAGCGTAGAGGCAGCGCTTGCCGTCCCGGTTGTCAGGATCATCCGTCCTGCTGTAGATCACGCCCTCATAGCGCCATGCGGACAGATCGTCCACCGGCGCCGACCAGCACACATAGTCGTTCAGGCAGAACACATGCCCGCGGAATCGGTCATGTGAGCCGTACACATACACCCTGTCGCCGAAAACGTGGGGCTCGCCGTCGGGCACATATTCCCAGCTGGGCATATAGGGATTATAGGCCTGCATGCACTCGTTCTCCTTCCATGGCACAACGCCCCGCAGAAAAGTCTGCGGGGCATGCGCTTTTAAATATACTTCCTGAACCAGTCCATCATTTCCCTGTAATAGATGGTCAGCAGCCTCGGATCAGAGGGCTGATCGTGAGCCGTCTTCGGGAAGATGACCAGCTTCACAGGCAGATCCGGATGGGTATCCTTCACCGCCACAAACAGCTGATGCGCGCCCTCCACCGGGGTGCGGTAGTCGTCCTCGCCGTGGAGGATCAGCAGCGGACGGTTGATCCGCTCCGCATAGGACACGGTAGAGTTCTTCAGCTTGTCCACCATGAACTCCTCGAAGTTTTTGAATTTTCGGCTGGAGCCCTGCATATCGGCGCTGGCGTAGCTGATCAGTTCGTTGACCACGCTGCGCTGGGTGACGTAGCACCGGAAGCGCTGGGAGTGGGTGGCGATGTAGTTGGTCATGTAGCCGCCGTAGCTGCCGCCGGTCACGCCGATGCGGTCGCCGTCAATCCACGGGAAACGGCGCACTGCCTCGTCCACAAACTGAAGCACGTCCATGTAGGCGCTGCCGTCATAGGCGCGCTTCAGGTTCTGATGCTCCGCACCGTAGCTGCTGGAGCCGCGGGGATTGCAGAACAGCACCGCATATCCGGCCGCTGCCATACACTGATGCTCCATGGTCATGCCGTAGGTGTAGAAGGGATGCGGGCCGCCGTGGATGTAAAGGATGGCAGGACACTTTTCGTCTTCCTTCAGGTTCTGGGGCGGCAGTACCCAGCCATGGACGGAGCTCTCGCCGTCCAGCGTGCGGAAGGTGAAGTCCTCCGCCTCGCTGAGCATGACCTCGTCCACCAGCTTCTGCGCGGACTGGGCCGCCTTGCAGATGATGCTGTCCGTCTCCGTATCCAGCAGATAATAGGCCTCGGGCATGTTGGTCTCGGACTTGGCGATCAGCATCCTTCCGTTCTGAATCCGGCCCAGACCGTGGCAGACGTGGCGACCGGCATATACGGTCTTTGCGCTGCGGTCGCTGCCGTCTGCCGCCACCTTATACACATTGCCCTGACCGTTCCATCCGCTGACAAAGTAGATCCACTTGCCGTCAGGGGACGCCTGCACCTTGTCCATGCCCCAGCCGCAGCCCGCATTGTAGGGGAACTGCACGCACTGGTAGCAGGTCTCGCTGGCCTCAAAAATCAGTTCCGGATCGCTTCCATCCACAGGGAAGCGGAAGAACACAATATCCGGATAGCCCTTGGAGCCGTCAGCCTGGGGATTCAGCACGCCCATGACAACCCACTTGCCGTCCGGGGTGAACACCGGACGGATGGGGTTGGGATAGGATACGATCATCAGATCGCGGCTGATCTGCTTCTTTTCGCCCTGCAGGCTGATCAGGTACAGATCGTAGCCGATGGACTGCTCCTTGGGACGGTTTTCGTTACCGGCATAGACGATCCACTCACCGTCCGGCGACCAGTTGTGATGCATTTCATCCCGCACGCCGTGGGTCATCTGGGTGACCTCGCCGGTGGCAGCGTCCATCACAAACAGGTGGGTGTGTCCGTCGGGGCGGATGTAGCCCGCGCCGTCGAACTTATAGTTGAAGTCCTCGATGACCACAGGCTCGTCCTTGCGGCGCTTGGGCGGCGGAGTCGATCCCTGCGTGGAGGCAAACAGCACGTGCGTGCCCTTCGGCGACCAGATGGGATCAATGACAGGGCCTTGGAAAGCGCCCAGAGGCGCAATCTCGCCGCTGTCCACCTGGCAGCAGTGCAGCTTTCCGCCGGAGAGGAAGAGTAGCTTCTGCCCATCCGGAGAGAAGCGGGGCGTACCCTCGTTCCTGCCGCCGGCAGTGATCTTCTTATCCTCGCCCGTGGCCAGATTCCGCAGCGTCAGGCCCTCCTGTCTGGATGCAAAGGCCAGCAGGTTCCTGTGGGCGCAGTACTCCGCGCCGGTAAAGCGATCCATCCCGATCGCGTCCTGAAACACAGGCATACGTTTACTCATTCGCGGATTCCTCCTTCTGCAGATACTTGACGAACCAGTCCGTCATCTCCTGCAGATGGCGGATCTGATTATGCAGCTTGCCCGTACGGGTCAGCGCATGGTTCTCCTCGGGGAACATCACAAGGCGTACCGGCACGTCCGGATGCCGCTCCTTCATGGCGATGAAGAACTGCTCGCCCTGCTCAAAGGAGCAGCGGAAATCCTTGAACGCATGAAGGATCAGCAGCGGCACGTCCACATTGTCGATATAGGTCATGGGGTTGCCGCGGGCGCGGTCCTCCAGATACCCCAGCATGGTAAAGCCCTTGGGGATCTTTCCGGCAGATACGAAGCCCTGATCACCCGTGCCGTAGGAGGTGGCGGTATTGAACAGGCTGCGCTGGGTCACCGCTGCGGCGAATATTTTGGTACGGCCCACAAACTTGTTGGTCATGTAGCCGCCGTAGCTGCCGCCGGTTACGCCCACACGCTTTTCATCAATGAAGCCCCGACTGACGGCGTGCTTCAGCATATCCTCGATATCGTTCATGGCCTCCGGCTTCCAGCACACGCCGCCGGCGCAGAAGTCAGCGCCGTAGCCCACGCTGCCCCGGGGATCGCCGTAGATCACCGCAAACCCCGCCGAGGACAGGGCATGGAACTCATGCCAGTAGGCCGCGCTGTACATGCAGGTGGGGCCGCCGTGGATATCCACCACCGCAGGATACTTTTTCCCCGCCTCCTGCTGCACAGGATGCACCAGATAATAGTGCAGATCCGCCTGATCGTCCCTGCTGCGGATCCAGAACTCCTCCACCTGTCCCTGCATGAACTCCCGCAGCCAGGCGTTGTGATCCGTCAGCCTGCGGCCCTCCACCACCAGCTCCGCCGGTGCGTGAAGGCTGCCCATCATGCAGGCAATCTGCCCTTTTTTATTGATGCAGAAGGACTGCACGTCACTGTCGCCGTCCAGCACAATCTCCGCCCTGCTGCCCTCCACGGTGGAGACGCGGCAGACGCGGCTGTGTCCCTTGAGCGCAGAGAGGAAATACAGATAGCTTCCGTCCTCCGTCAGATACATATAGGCTGCGTTGGCGCCGTTCTCCGTGCGGCCGATCACCAGCGGATTCACGCCGTGGCACACCGCCTCGTCCTCAACGTCCATCAGGCAACGGGCGCTGTGATCCTTCACGTCGATACAGTAAGGCAGCGTGCTGGAGCCGCCCTTCTCGGTGAAGGCATAGGCCAGCGCGATCACGCCCTTGCCGTCCGGAGTGAAGATCGGCGGCTGATCGCCGCACAGATACAGCTTGTCGCTGATCTGCTCCGCCTTGCCTGCGGCCATATCCCAGACCATCAGTTCCTTCTTGCTGCCCCGTGCGTCATGATAGGGATAGCCATAGAAGGCCAGCAGACTTCCATCGGGCGACCAGGCAGGATAAATGGATTCCATGCCCGTATCCAGCACCTGCGCACTGCCGTCCGTCAGGTCGATCACCGCCAGATGAGAGGTCTCGCCCTTGCGCATGCCGTACCACTCGTCCATCTTGTAGACCAGCTCCTCGGCATAGTAGGGGCGCATATCGATTTCATCCTGCCAGCTTTGCTTCTCCTCTGCGGACATGGTGGTGAAAGCGCGGCCTTCCTCCACGTCCTCGGGCCAGAGGGTGGCTTCCACCGCCAGCAGCTTTTCATCAGCGGAAAGGGCATAGCGCAGCACACCGTGGCGCAGGGTGGTCAACTGCTTTTCCTTACCGGAGGGCAGATGCTTTTGCCACACCTGATCCTCTCCGCTCCGGGCAGAAATATAGATCAGCGTCTCGCCGTCCGCCATGAAGCGGGGCGAATGACTGCCCTGCTCCATTTCCGTTTCGGCTCCGGAGCGCAGATCAATCCAGCGCACCTGCGGGATATGGTCGCCGCTCTCCTCATCGGAACGCTTCACCACATAGGCCGCGCAGACGCCTTCATCGTTCAGCATGGGCCAGGACAGATACCGGAAGTCCTTCAGATCTCCCGGCTGAAACAGCTTGCTCATGTCAGTTCTCCTCCGCCATCGTCCATTCATAGGAGGTCACCGTGACGCCGGTGTCGGCTTCGGGCATCTCCTTGGGCTTCACGGCATACATGCCGTCGAAGCTTCCCGCCAGCGGTACAATGTGCCCGCCGGTGCGCATCAGCTCCCAGTCCGCCGTCACGTCCAGACCGGACAGTTCCTTCACCGTATCAAGGAAGACCTGATTACCCAGAGTCACCCCGGCACGATCCTTGTCCTGAATGGCCAGCACCACGTCGTCAATGCCCATTTTGCCGCCGGTAGCCTCACGGATCTTCACGTCCGTGTTGGCGAGGAAGAAGAAGCCGCGGCCGTAGGGCAGGCGCTGCGCACGGCGATCCTGCCAGCAGATCTGCGCAGCCGCGATATTCTCCATATGGCGGGTGGGATTGGTGTAATAGTCGTCGGTGCGGCGCTGAATTTCCTTCAGTGTGGCCTCCTTGCTGACCAGCCCCATCCTGCAGGGGAACATGACGCAGTAATACTCCGCCGTGCCCTCGGAATACCAGGAGCTGGTGCCGTAGGGATGATCGTTCAGATGGGGCCAGTTGTGCACCATCTCGTGGGCCAGCAGATTCTGCTTGTCCTCCACGGTGACCCTCTCCGCATCGTTCCAGCCGAACATATAGGAACGGGTCAGCGCGGTGCCGCCGCTGTGATTGTAGGGATCCTTGCGCATGAAGATGCGGTAGTTGGTTCTGTCGTCGCGGAAGAATTTGCTCAGCATGCCGAACAGCTTCCGGGCATAATCCGCAATGGCCTTCACGTCAAAGGAGGGCTCTGCCAGCCAGTAGAAGCCGAAGTCGCCCTCCGTCAGACTCTGCACCCGGCCGAAGGCAAAGTAGCTGGAGCGCAGCTCGCCCAGCGGGCCCTGATACCTTACGTCGCCCTCGCCCAGGGAGCACACGCCGCAGCACCCTTCAGGCATGCCGGACAGATCCCACTTCAGGGAGATCTCTCCTTCGCAGCCCTCCACGCTCACCAGCACGGACAGACCTGCGGTGTTGGCTCCGCCCTGCTCGGCCTTCAGATCAAAATACGGGCCGCAGCGGTCCTCCGGGCCAAGAGGCCGGGGCGTGACACTGTAGCGGATGGTCACGTCGCCCCGAACGTCCCTTGAGGCGGTATAATGCACATAATGATAGGGATAGGGCTTCGACTCGCTGACGGTCATCTCCAGCGCGCCCATTGCATCCTCTGCCTGCATGTTTTCCGGCATGCATCCGGGGATGGATACCGTGTTGATCTGCGCGCGGCACACCTCTTCGCCAGCCTTTGGCGTATAGCCCTGCAGCTGATAGGTCACATCCATGCGCTCCACGGTTTCACCGGTCATATACGGCTTCAGCGTAATCTGACAACGCATTCCTGTGCACTCCCCTTTCAGGCCTTCACGGCCTCCAGATAAACCAGCTTCGCGCTGGCTACGTCCTCCACAGCCAGACCCAGCGCATCAAAGATGGTGATATCGTCATCGGACACACGGCCCTCGGCCTTGCCCAGCAGCAATTCACCCACGGAGCCGCGGATGTGATCCTCCCCGATCAGGCCTTCCTGCAGGGGAACCAGGTATTCGCCGCTTTCCTTGACGGTGGATTCGGTGTAGTCGGAATACAAACGGGAGGCCGCCACCAAATCGCTGGCCACCTCGCGGGTCGCAGGCGTGAAGGTGCCCACGGCGTTGATATGCACGCCGCTTTTCACCATATCGCGGGTCAGATAGGCGTCCCTGGAGGGGCAGAGCGTGCAGATGATATCCGCAGCTTTCACAGCCTCCTCCACACTCCCGCATACAGTGACTTCCACGCCGTAGAGGCTCTTTGTTTCCTCGGCGAACTTCTGCGCAGCCTCCGTGCGGATATCATACACCGTCACATGGGTGATATCCCTCACAAGGCTGATGGCCGCCATATGGGAGCGTGCCTGAGCGCCTGCGCCGATGAGCGCCATGGTGTGCGCGTCCCTGCGGGCCAGCAGCTCCGTTGCCACAGCGCTGGCGCAGCCGGTGCGGATTTCCGTGATGGAACCCGCCTCCACCATCGCGGCCACCGTGCTGTGCTCGGATTCATACAGGATCACATAACCGATGTGGGAAGGATACTTGGTGCCCATATTGGGCGCATAGGCAGAGATCACCTTCGCGCCGTAGAAATCCCCCACCCATGCAGGCATGAAGCCAAACTTGGCGGTATTGGGCATCACGTTGATGGAGCGCAGAGGCATGGTATACCTGCCGCTCTCCAGATCCACGAAGGCCTCCTTCATGGCCTTGATACACTTTTCAGGCGTCAGCAGCTGCCGCACCTGCTCCTTCTCGATAATGATCATGACAATACTCCTTTCAGCGGTCTTCCAGCGCATGCGCCAGATAAGCCAGCGAACGCTCCAGCTCTGCACGGGGCACAGCCAGCGAGAAGCGCATGCAGGCTTCCCGGCCGTAGTAATCCCCGCCCGGATCGCCCGTGAAGCAGCCTTCTTCCACAATCAGACGCTGCACGTCCGCCCCCGTCATACCAGCGGGCTCAAAATCCACCCAGACCACAAAGGTTCCGTCGGGCTGCGTCATCACGGCCCCGGGCAGACGCTCCCCAAGGAACGCCCTCAGCCGCGCCGTATTCTCCTGCACATAGCTGCACATCTGCCCAAGCCACGCACGGCCCTCTTCCGTATAGGCGCCCATCACCGCAGCGGCATGGAGGGGATCAATGCTGCCGTAGTGATCCGCATTGCGCTGGGTGATATACCTTTCCCGCAGCTCCGCATTGCGGATCAGCACATTGGCGTGATTTACGCCGGTCAGGCTGAAAGCCTTGCCCAGCGAGGTACAGCTGATGGCCTGCGCATCTGCCCCCGCCGCCTCCACATAGGGGGTGATGGGTTCGCTGCCGAAGGCCACGTCTGCGAAGATTTCGTCGGAGAAAACCGTCACACCGTGCCTGACGGACAATTCTGCCACGCGCTGCAGCTCCTCCCGGGTATACGCGTGACCCGTGGGATTGTTGGGATGACACAGCACCAGCAGGCGGTTATCCGCCTGGCTCATGGCGGCCTCCAGCGCAGCCCAGTCCATGAAATAGCGTCCGTTCCCATCCGAAAGAGGCACCTTTACCGTGCCGCGGCCAAGGCGGGTCGCCGCCTGCTCATAGCGGTTGTAGCCGGGTGTAAGAATCATGATATTCTCTCCCGGCTCCGTTGCCATGCGGATGGCTGTAGCCAGCGCAAAGATGGTGCCGTGGGTGGTGACCAGCCAGTCGGGCTCCATATCGCAGCCGCGCACAGTCTTCATCCACCAAGAAACCCGCTTCAGATACTCTCCGTGGGGCAAATTGAACCCGAACATGCTCCGCGCCGCCGCATCCGCCACGCTCCTGCACAGGGCAGGACAGGTGGGAAACTCAAACTCCGCCCCGGCGTAGGAAACAAGCCCCTCCTGCCGATTTCTCTCCGGCGTAAAAAGCTCCTTGAGCCAGAAATGCCCGCCGCTGCGGTCAATCCGCTGATCAAAGGGCGTATTCATTGCATCCTCCCGCTTACAGGTGATGGCAGGCCACGAAGTGATCCGGGCCTACCTGCTTCATCAAGGGATCCTCGGTGCGGCACTTTTCCGTCGCCCTGGGGCAGCGGCTGGCAAAGCGGCAGCCGGGCTTGCAGTTGATGGGGCTGCTCACCTCGCCGGTCATGGCCTTGTACTGCTTGCTCTTCTCGAACTCCGGATCCGCCACCGGCACCGCATTGAGCAGACCCTGCGTGTAGGGATGGGCCGGGTGGGCATACACCTCCGCTGCGGAGCCGATCTCCACGATCTTGCCCAGATACATCACCGCCACGCGCTGGGAGATGTAGCGCACCACGGACAGATCATGGGCGATGAACAGATAGGTCAGGTTCATCTTCTCCCGCAGGTCCAGCAGCATGTTGATGATCTGCGCCTGCACGGATACGTCCAGCGCGGAAATAGCCTCGTCGCACACCACAAACTCGGGATTCACCGCCAGTGCGCGGGCAATACCGGCACGCTGACGCTGACCGCCGGAGAACTCATGGGGAAAACGGTTGGCGTGTTCCTTGGTCAGGCCAACCATTTCCAGCAGATCGTAGGTCATCATCTGCCGTTCAGCGCGGTCCTTGCCGATTTTGTTGATCTCCAGCCCCTCGGACACAATCTCGCCGATGGTCATGAAGGGGTTCAGCGACGCATAGGGATCCTGATAAATCATCTGCATTTTGCAGCACAGCTCGCGCTGACGGCGGGCCGGCACATGGGTCACGTCCTCATCCCGGTAGATGATCCTGCCCCCGTCGGGCTTGTACAGCTTCAGGAGGGTACGGCCCACGGTAGTCTTGCCGCAGCCGCTCTCGCCCACCAGACCCAGCGTCTCGCCGGGACGGACGGCGAAGGACACGTCGTCCACCGCATGCAGAATACGGCCCTTGCCCAGATTGAAATACTTCTTCAGGCCTTCCACCTGCAAAAGATACTCGCCAGCCATTATTCCGCCTCCTTTCCGGGAATCAGCTCCTGATCGCGGCCGATGGGGGGCTTCACGTCCGCCTTGCAGCGGGGATCCAGCAGCCAGCAGCGCACCTTGTGCCCGTCGCCCACGTCATATTCCGGAGGCACGCGGTTGACGCACACATTCATGCAATGCTCGCAGCGGGATGCGAAGCCGCAGCCCTTAGGCGGCGCAAACAGATCCGGCGGCGTGCCGGGGATGCTCAGCAGACGCTTGGGCACCTCACCCTTCAGGCTGGGCATGGAGCCCAGCAGGCCCCACGTGTAGGGATGCTTGGGCCGGTAGAAGATATCCTCCGATTTGCCGCTCTCAATGATCTGACCGGCATACATCACCGCCAGACGGTCCGCCATACGAGCCACCACGCCCATGTTGTGGGTAATGAAGATGATGGAGGTGTTCAGCTCCCGCTTCAGGTTGTTCATTACCTCCAGAATCTGGGCCTGAATGGTTACGTCCAGCGCGGTGGTGGGTTCGTCCGCAATAAGGATGGAGGGATTGCAGCTCAGGGCCATGGCGATCATCACCCTCTGGCGTTGACCGCCGCTCATGGTATGGGGGAAACGCTCATACACCGTCTCCGGGTTGGGCAGACCCACCATGCTCAGCATCCTGATGCAGATCTCCCTTGCCTCCTGGTCGGACACCTTCCGGTGTGCCTGGAGCATTTCCTTCATCTGCTTGCCGATTCTGGTGGTGGGGTTCAGGGACGTCATGGCGTCCTGAAAGATCATGGAGAATTCCTTGCCGCGGTATTTGCGCATCTCCTTGTCGGAGAGCTTTGCAATATCCACGCCTTGATAAACGATGCTGCCCTCCTTGATTTCCGCAGGGGGCTCCGGATTCAGCCGCATCACGGTCTGCACCGTCACGGACTTGCCGCAGCCGCTCTCGCCTACCAGACCCAGCGTTTCGCCCCGGTCAAGGTAGAAGTCCACGCCGCGTACAGCCTTCACCTCGCCGATGACGGTACGGAAGGACACATGCAGGTTTTTGACTTCCAGCAGATGCTCGCTCATGCCTTGCGGCCTCCTTTCCTCATCCTGCGGTAGACGCGGGCCATGTAGTCCTCATCCCTCAGCTTGGGAT
Organism: Clostridia bacterium; assembly: GCA_017471885.1. Classification (GTDB taxonomy): domain Bacteria; phylum Bacillota; class Clostridia; order Christensenellales; family Aristaeellaceae; genus UBA11524. The sequence continues at coordinate 39,162 of JAFURI010000007.1, forward strand.
CCAGCGCGTCACGCAGACAGTTGCCGAACATGAACAGCGCGAAGATCAGCAGCGAAATGATCAGCGACGGGAAGAAGAAACGGTGGAACTCGGTCATGAACACAGCCACGCCGTCGGTGGACAGCTGGCCCAGAGAGGTCATGGGCGGGCTGATGCCCAGACCGATATAGCTCATGCCTGCTTCGGCAAAGATAGCGCCGGGAATGGCGGAGCACAGGCCCACAGCCATGTTGCCCAGAATATTGGGCAGGATATGGCGGATGATGATTCGGCCCGGCCGTGCGCCCAGCGTCTTTGCAGCCAGCACGAATTCACGGTTCTTGAACTGCAGGATGCGCCCGCGGAAGCCGCGCGCCGAGCCCATCCAGCCGGACAGCGCCAGCGCGACAATCAGCGACACAGGACTGCCGCCCAGCACCACCAGAATCAGGATCATGTAGATCATGGAGGGGATGCACAGCATGACGTCCACCACGCGCATGATGACCATATCCACCGTACCGCCCACCCAGCCGGAGATTGCGCCGATGGTCATGCCGATGATGTAGGGAATCAGCGCGCCGATCACGCCGATGAGCAGCGACGTGCGCGTACCCACGAACACGCGGGTAAACATGTCGCGGCCTACCTTATCCGTGCCAAAGGGATGAGCCCAGCTGGGCTTCTGCTTGGCGGCGAGGAAGTTACTTGCGTCATACTCATAGGGAGAGAAGATCGGGACGAAGATCGCCAGCAGCACGATCACCGCCAGCACGGTGAGGGAAGCGATGGCCATCTTATTTTTCATCAGGCGCTTGCCCACCTCGGGCCAGTAGCGCATGGAGGGGCGGATCTGATCCACAATGGCCGCTCTGTCGGGAACGGGAGAAAAATCCTCTTCGGTCAGGGTATCGTCATAAAGCTGACCGTTCTTTTTGATTTTTTCCATAACGTCCTCCTTACACAACGCGCACGCGCGGATCGATCAGACCGTAGAGCAGGTCCACAATAAAGTTGGCCGCCACCACGATGACAGCCTGGAACACCACCAGACCCAGCGTCATGGTATAATCCAGACCGGTAATGGAATTGACGAAGTATGCGCCCAGACCGGGGATGGAGAAAACCTTCTCAATGATGTAGGAGCCCATCAGCATGCCTGCAATCTCCAGACCCATGTTGGTGATCATGGGCAGAATGGCGTTGCGGATCTGATGGAAAACCACCACGCGCACATTGCTCACGCCCTTGGCCTTGGCGGTCTTCAGATAATCCTGACGGCCCACCTCCAGCATCAGGGTGCGCATGGAACGGCAGTGTCCGGAGATCACGCCGATGCTCAGCACCAGCGTAGGCAGGATGGTATGCCGGAAGGACAGCCACTGGCTGACCGGGAACCACTTCAGATACACGCCGAAGATCAGCTGCATCACCGCCGCCAGCACAAAGGAGGGAATGGCAGTCAGCACCACGGAGGACAGCTGACAGCCATAGTCCAGCCCGCCGCCGCGGCGCACCGCCGACAGGATGCCCAGCAGCAGACCCAGCGGCATGCCCAGCAGCAGCGCCTGAACGCCCAGCTGCGCCGTGATGGGGAAATACTGCGCGATCACCGCATTAACGCTGCGGCCCACGTGGGTCAGCGAATAACCGAAGTCCAGATGGATCAGCCCGTCCAGGTAGGACAGGTACTGCTCCCACAGGGGACGGTCCAGCCCGTAGTAGGCCATCATCTTCTCGGCGTTCTTCATATCCAGCGGATTCTGGAGGATGAAGGGATTGCCGGGCAGCAGACGCAGCAGAAAAAAGCACACCGTCGCCACAGCCCAGATGGTCAGCAGAGAGATAAGCAGTCGCTTGATAATATACTTCGTCATGGGTAACCTCCAAGTATAACATGAAAGCAGCAGAGGCCGCTCGGGCCTCTGCTGCCTTTCAACGGGAGCTTTACTCCGTCACGGTCGCGTAGTTGATCATGATGCCGTCCTGGCTCTCATTCTGCACATAGCCCTGCAGACGATCGCTGACAGCGTAGTAGTTGCCGTTCCACTGGATGGGCACGAAGATGTAGGATTCCAGCAGCAGCTGCTCAGCCTCGGCCATCATGGCGTTGCGCTTCACAGGATCGAACTCGTACATGGCGTTCTTGACCAGCTCGTCGAACTTGGGATCAGAGTAGATGCTGGAGAAGGGAGCGCCGGCCTGCATTACGTCGCTGACGGAGCCGCCGGTGATCCAGAACTCCAGGAAGGAGCGGGGAGCGTCGGCAGTGGAGGTCAGGGACTGATAGTAGATGTCGTAATCCATGAAGACCATGGACATCACGGCGTCGGAAACGGGCTTCAGCTCAATCTGGATGCACTCCAGGCCCAGCACACGCTTCCACTCGGACTGCAGCACTTCAGCAGTCAGGCGGTACATGTTGCTGTCGAAGGTCAGGTACTTGATGGTGGGCAGCTCGGACACAGACTTGTAGCCCAGCTCAGCCAGAGCCTTCTCCATGTATTCCTTGGCCAGGGCTTCGTCGCCCGCGCCGGGGATCACGGTGGAAGGATAGTCGTCCACGAACTTGGAGTCAGCAGTATTGCCGACCACGTCAGCGTTGATCACACGGGTGGAGGCAGTACCGCTGCCATTCACCACGGGCACGATCAGGTCACGGTTGATGGCATAGCTCAGAGCCATACGGAAGTTCTTGTTGGCCAGCACGGCGGTGACGGCGGGATCGCGGGGAGCAAAGGTGGAGCCGTCAAAATACATGCCCTTGGTATTGAACTCCAGACCCTGGATAGCGCTGCCGGGGTTGTAGTGACACTTATCGGGGATCTGCTCCACGGTGCTCTCGCCCACGGTGACCATCAGATCCACTTCGCCGGCGGCGAACATGGCATAGCGGCCGCTCTCATCCACGGAGTGGATCATCTTCAGATCCTTGATCTGGAAGGAATCGGCAGCGTTGATGTAGGTGGGGTTCTTGGTGAAGGTCAGGTAGGAGCCGTAGACCCACTCGGTCAGGACGTAGGGGCCGGAGTACATCATATCGGCAGGGGTGCCGCCCAGAGCATCGCCCTTGGCCTCCACGAAGGCCTGATTCAGGGGATAGATCTCCAGCTGGGGATCAAAGTCGGCGGTAGCAGCTTCCAGCTCCACCACGAAGGTCTTCTCATCCACAGCATAGATACCCAGATCAGCCACGGTGCACTCGCCGTTGACGTACTTCACGCCGTTCTTGTAATACACGGCGGAGGTGGCGTCCAGCTTGTTGATCAGATAGTACACGAAGTCGGCAGCGGTGATCTTGGAACCGTCGGTATACACGGCGTCCTTGATGGTATAGGTGTAAACGGTGTTGGTTTCGTTGACCACACAGCTCTCAGCCAGCTCAGGATAGCTGCTGCCGTTGTAGGGACGGTACAGCATGGCGGAGGTCAGGTAGAACACGTCAGCGTCCAGGTTGGAAGCAGACTGAATCATGTTCAGAGTGTTGGGCTCGGTGGACACGAAGGTCAGGGAGCCGGAACCTTCCACGGTACCGGTGGATTCGGCCATGGCCGCAGCAGCGGTGAAGATCATCGCCAGCGCCATCACCAGAGAGAGAACGCGCTTCATCATGGTAAAAATCCTCCTCGTTCACGCACATTTGTGCGCGGAGTCTGCACTTGTCCATTCTATGGACAATAATATCTTACAATATACAGAATGGTGGTGAAATTGTCAAGCAACACAAATCCACCCTTCCCATGGAAAAATGCTTTTTCTTTGCTTTTCTTTTGTTTTTTCATACAAAGGAACAAAAACCGCCGTATCCGATCCTCTTCCCTGCTGTTGACAAGCAGCTTTTTTCCTTATATGATGTAGAAAAAACCTACAGGAGGCTACCATTATGGCCTATGCCCTGAAAGGCAGAATTATCGACGCCGTATCCGACCAGCCCATCGAGCAGGGTCTGGTGATCATCGAAGACCGGCGTCTGACCTACGTCGGCGTATATGACGAAAGCAAAATCCCCGAAGGCGTGACCCCGCTGGAGGTGGAGAACGGCACCATCCTCCCTGGCTTTATCGACTGCCATGCCCACCTGACCGGTCATGAGGACGCAGGCTCCTTCTCCCGCGGACGGCTCTTCGGCGATCAACTGCTGGGCGCGGCGTATCAGTGCGGCCTCCTGCTGGACGCAGGCTTCACCGGCATCCGCGATATGAGCGTAGCGGGCTTTTACCTCTCCCGCGCCGTAGAGCGCGGCGTGCTGCGCGGCCCAAAGATCATGCCCGGCGGTCAGGTGCTGAGCAATACCTCCGGTCATCTGGACAGCGACATGAGCCTGACCAAGGAGGAAATCAACAAGGACAACCCCATCGGCCTGCTGGTGGACGGCGTGGACGACTGCGTGATGGGCGTGCGCAAGCAGTTCCGCATGGGCGCGAAGTTCATCAAGATCTGCGCCACGGGCGGCGTTTCCTCCCCCACCGACCGGGTGGACGACGTGGCCTTCTCCGATGCGGAGTTCAAGGCCATTGTGGATGAAACCAGGCGCCATCACGCCTATGTATGCGCCCATTGCACCGGCAACGAAGGCGCCTACAAGGCCCTGCAGGCCGGCGTGACGTGCATCGAGCACGGCGTGATGCTCACTCAGCGGGAGATCGACCTGATGAAGGAGATGGACGCTTCGCTGGTCACCACCCTGTCCGTATCCCTGGGCGTGGCCAATATCCCCGGTCTGCCGGACTGGATGGCCAAGAAGGCCCGCGACTGTGCCGAAGCCAACAAGAATACCATCCGCATGGCCCGGGAGGCGGGCATCCGCATTGCGCTGGGCACCGACTACAGCAACAGCCGCAATTCGCCCTATCTGGAGCTGGGCCGCGAATTTGAGGCCATGACCCGCGCAGGCATGACCCCCATGGAAGCCATCAGGGCGGGTACCATCAACGCCGCCTATCTGATGATGACCGACCACGAAACCGGTTCCCTTGAGGAAGGCAAGCTGGCCGACGTGGTGCTGGTGGACGGCAACCCGCTGGAGGACATCTGGTGCCTGACCAGCGCCAGCCATGTGAAGGCCGTATTCATGAACGGCAAAATGGAAAAGAATACCCTGTAACACAAACGCCTCTGCAGACCGGCAACCGGCTGCAGGGGCGTTTTTTGTCTGCACTATTTACGTCTTTTCTGTTTTCTGACGGAACTGCTGCTTGTACTTCATGGGCGAGAGGCCGATCTGCTTCTTGAAGCACTGGGTGAAGTAGCTCACGTCGTAAATTCCTACCTGCCGACCGATATCGCCCACCGGGAGCGAGGTGGTCTCCAGCAGATGCCGGGCACGGCTGATCCGCTTGTGGCACACATAATCGCTGAAATACATTCCCGTCTCCTCCTTGAACAGGCGGCCGACGTAAGTAGCGTTCATGCTGGTCTGCTCGCTGAAATGCTTGAGCGACAGGGCGCTGTTGAGGTTTTTGTTGATGTAGTCGATCATACGGCGCACAACAGGCGTCAGATTCTGCTCGCTGCGCAGATTGAATTCCCCCAGCGCACGGAGCGTTCCCTGCACCGCCTGACAGAAGCTGTCTGCATTATACGGCGGATGGAAGGGCGCGAAGGGCAGCTTTCTCTTTTCAGGTGCGGATTCCTCCGTCACGCGGGACAGCTGCATGCAGATCAGCGCATATAGATCCCGCAGCTCGCCGCCCCGGGCAATGCACGCCTTCGCCGCCTCCCTCGTCCAGTTTTCCACAGCCTGCAGGTTCGGCATGCCGGAGGCCATCTCCTCCAGCAGCGCCGCATCGTCTCCCCTGAGCAGCGACCAGTCCACTGTTCCGTACTCCAGCAGACCCTGCCGGCCCGACATGCGGGCAAACGCCATCACCCGCTCCGCCTCCGTCATGGAGCGGAAAACGTTGCTGCTGCCTACCACCACGCTGCCGCAGGCAATGCGCATACCGGGATGATTCCGCAGCTGCTGCGCCGCCTCCTGCCGGATTACCTCCATCTGGATATCACGTCCGCCCACCAGCACCACGCCGTGATGCTCGTCCAGCGTCAGGGGATACGCGCACTGATCCACGCCCATTCCCCGGGCAATGCGCTGCACCATGCGCTCCGCCATGCCCTGCGCCTGCACCGCCACCGCGCAATACTGCCGCAGCAGCACATTGTAGCCCGCATAGGCGCTGCGCTCAATCAGCTCATCCGAGGAGATGCGTCCGTACAGCCATCTTTCCAGCACGTTGCGTGCAAACAGATCCCTTGTCACGCCGCCCTCACGGGCGATGTTCTCCTCCGCCCGGTACACCGTCTCCTGCAGCTCGTTCAGGTCGATGGGCTTGAGCAGGAAGTTCTCCACGCCCAGCCGCAGCGCTTCCCGGCAATACTCGAATTTGCCATGGGCGCTGATGATCACGCAATGCACGTTGGGATGCCGGCCTCGCACGGTATGCACCATCTCCAGGCCGCTCATGCCGTTCATCATGATATCGGTAATCAGCAGATCAATGGGATGCTCCGCCATCAGCCGCAATGCCTGCTGTCCGCTCTGCGCCGTATGCACGTTGCGGAAGCCGTATTCCGTCCAGTTGACCGCGTTGCGAAGGCTCCCCAGCACAGCCAGCTCGTCATCCACCAGCAAGACGTCGTTCATGTACGCCCCTCCCTTTTCCTGTGATGATTATACCATGCCCTCCTTCCCTCTTCAAACAAAATGCACAGTTTCAACACCACAAAGTGCTTCATTTCAACAAAAAGTCATTTTAGCAATATTTACACCCGCTTTTTCCCTTATTTATAATAAATACGTCATCTCTGATCGATCCTTCTTCATCATAAACCAAGGAGGTTTCTGCATGTCCGCAGTCAAAGCACCCAAGCCTGCGCGTCAGCGCTCCCTGCATGAGCGCGACGGCAAAAAGCTGTTTTTCATGGCGCTGCCCTTCGTCCTCTTCGTCTTTGTCTTCCACTACATGCCGCTGTGGGGCTGGTCCTTTGCCTTTGTGAACTACAAGCCCGGCCGTGCGCTGCTCAACTGCGACTTCGTGGGCCTTACCAACTTCACCAAGCTGTTCCTTCAGCCCGTGATGCGCAACCGCCTCTTCGAGGTGCTCCGCAATACCTTCGGCATGCAGCTGCTGCATTACCTGACCATGCCGCTGCCCATGCTTTTCGCCATCTTCCTGCATGAGATGCCCTCCAGGCGCTGCCGCAAGGTCATCCAGACGGTGACGACCCTGCCCAACTTCATCTCCTGGGTTATCATCTACGCGCTGGCCTACGGCATGTTCGCCGTGGATACGGGCTTCATCAACAACATGCTCAAGAGCGTAGGCCTGATCGAAACCGGCATTCCCTTCCTGACCTCCGGCGACAACGTGTGGCTGAAGATGACCTTCTACTCTCTGTGGAAGTCTCTGGGCTGGAGCGCCATCGTGTATCTGGCGGCCATCGCCGGTATTGATCACGAGGTGATGGAGGCTGCGGAGGTGGACGGCGCAGGCCGTATGCGCCGCATCTGGCACATCACCATTCCCGAGCTCATCCCCACCTTCTTCGTACTGCTGGTGATGAGCATCGGCAACTTCCTCAACGCCGGCATGGAGCAGCAGAAAATGTTCTCCAACGCCATGACCAAGCCCTACATTGAAACCCTCGACCTGTATGTGTACAACATGGGCATCGGCTCTGGCCTGATCTCCTACTCCACGGCCGTGGGCATTATGAAATCCTTCGTGGCGGTTGTGCTGTTCTCCAGCGCCAACATGCTGTCCAAGAAGGTCCGCGGCTACAGCATGTTCTAAGGAGGGAATGAGCCATGACCGCAATCCGCAACAAGCGCCGTATGTCCGTCGGCGACAGAATCTTCCACATCGTCAACTACACGGTCTTTATCCTGCTGGGGCTGATCTGCTTCTACCCCTTCTACTATCTGGTCATCAACACCATCAGCAATAACCGGATGGTGGATCTGGGCATGATCATGTACCTGCCTCAAGGCATTCACTTCACCAACTATGTGAAGGTGTTCGAGGTGGACGGCATGATCCGCGCCATCTTCATCTCGGTGAGCCGTACCGTTCTGGGTACTGCCCTCCCGGTGATCTTCACCTCCATCGCGGGCTACCTGTTCTCCAAGGAGCATATGTGGCACCGCAAGCTCCTGTACCGATTCACCATCATTACCATGTACTTCTCCGCCGGCATGATTCCCGTATACATGAACATGAAGCTCCTGCACCTGATGAACTCCTTCTGGGTGTACATCATTCCCGGCCTTCTGTCCGTGTACAACATGGTGCTGGTAAAGACCTTCATGGAATCCCTGCCCGCCGCGCTGGAGGAATCCGCCCAGATCGACGGTGCGACTTATCCGCAGCGCTTCATCCACATTGTGCTGCCTCTGGCCAAGCCCATTCTGGCGACCATCGCCCTCTTCGGCGCGGTGAACCAGTGGAACGCCTACATGGACACCCTGCTCTACATCAACGATTCCGAGCTGTACACCATGCAGTTCCTGCTGTATGAATACCTGAACCAGGCCTCCTCCATCGCCAGCTCCATCACCGCCAACACGGACATGAGCATGATCGATCAGGCCACGCAGGTTTCCACTACGGCGCTGCGCAACACCATGACGGTGATCACCATCCTGCCCATCATCTTCGTGTACCCCTTCATCCAGCGCTACTATGTGCAGGGTGTGATGATCGGCGCCGTCAAGGGCTGATGCAAAGCCCCTTCCCTACGGAATAATGCCTGCGGATCAGGCGTTATCATAATCAACAAGGAGGAATACCCATGAAGAAGTTCCTGGCTACCCTGATGGCTCTGGTTCTGCTGCTGTCCTGCTGCGGCATCGCCGGCGCCGAGACCACCCAGCTGACCAAGGTTCGTCTGTTCGCGGCCAACGCCATGTCCGGCTCCGGCGTGATGACCGGCGCGTACGGCGAGGTGTTCGCCCGTCACGGCCTGGAGGTCGAGGTCGTCGCCTATTCCCCCGAGAAGCTGCAGGGCATGCTGGCTTCCGGCGATCTGGCTGACGTGATCTGGCTGGAGCAGAAGGAAATGCTCACCGCCGCCGATTCCGGTCTGATCATCAATCTGGACGATCATCTGGACAAGCTGCCCAACATGATGGCCAACCCCAAGTTCGAGCCCACCCTGAACTACGCCCGTCAGTTCAACTCCAACGGCACCGGCAATCTGTACTACATCGGCACCGTGGGCGGCAGCTCCATGGTTCTGGCTCCCGACACCGACCGTAACGCCATCAAGATGAACTGGCCCATCTACAAGGCTGCGGGCTATCCCGAGTTCTCCAAGCTGGAGGACGTGATCCCCGTGCTGAAGAAGATGCAGGAAACCCAGCCCACCACCGCTGAAGGCGTGCCCACCTACGGCATGCACCTGTTCTCTGACTTCTATACCACCTACTTCTGGAACATGAACGCCATCTACACCATTCTGGGCAAGGACTTCACCTTCCTGCCCTATGGCATCGAGTTCGATCCCGTGACCGACACCGGCGTGTCCATCTTCACCGAGGGCAGCGTGTACTACCGCGGCCTGAAGTTCATGTATGAAATGAACAAGGCCGGCCTGATCGACCCCGACTCCATGTCCCAGACCCGTTCCACCGCCAAGGCCAAGATCGAGAGCGGCGCTGCTCTGGCCGGCTGGGCCGGCAACCCCGGCTGGGAAGCCCAGGGCTACTATCCCGTCATTTTCGATGACTTCACTCCCTACATGAGCTTCGCTGCCAACTACTCCACCGGCGGCTACTGCATCGCTGCCAACACCGAGAATCTGGACGCTGCCCTGACCCTGCTGGACATCTTCTGCTCCGAAGACGACTGCATGGACATGCGCAACGGCCTGAAGGGCACCTCCTGGGACGTGGACGAGAACGGCAAGCCCTACATCACCGAGGAATACTTCGCCTTCCTGAAGAGCGGCGCCGACAAGTTCGTGCCCTCCAACGGCGCGCCCACCTCTGAGTATCTGGGCTTCTCCGGCGGTCTGTTCGGCACCGGCTATCTGCTGAAGGATTCCGGCATCGGCCTGTGCATCGCCGACTTCCCGGATATGCTGGCCTACCGCTACTCCTCCGAGATCGCTCTGGACTGGGCCGAGCACTACGGCTATCCCTACCTGCGTGCTCTGATGGATGCCCGCAACCAGCCCACCGCGATCCAGCATGAATCCTTCACCGCCTTCCTGACCCCCGACGACGACGACATGATCATGACCAAGGCTGCCCTGAAGGACGTCATCGTTCCCGCTTCCTGGCAGATGATCTACGCCAAGGACGAGGCCGAGTTCGACAAGATCTGGGCTGACACCA
>JAFURI010000056.1 GCA_017471885.1 Clostridia bacterium
GTACATGCGCACAGGATCGTCAATGCTGATGCCCTCGGGCACGGAATGATCAATCTTGTCGTCGTGCTCCTCCACGGGCTCCGGCTCTGCGGGGGTCTTGGCGTCGATCTCACTGACAACCTCCACGCCAAGGGCTTCCAGCGTTTCCAGCACCTTATCGAGCTGTTCGGGCTCCATATCCATTTCCATCAGGCGGTCCATGATATCCTTATAGGTCAGGGTACCTTTGGACTTGCCGTACTCATACAGCTCGTTCAGCTTGGCTTGACGTGCATCAGGGGAAAGCGTCAAATGGGATCCTCTCCTTTTCCTTGCCGCAGGGACGTCACGTCCGGGCGGACTTCAAGCGGTTCAGATTCGCATTGAGCGACTGAACCTCGGTCATTGCTGCCTTTTTTTCATCACCGCTGAGGGTGTTGATGGTGTGCATAATCGCCTGAATCCTTGCCTGTGTGCGGCGGATGCGCATGGCGTTCAGGCAGTCCTGCGCCATGCGGATGAGCTGATCCCGGCTTTCGCTCATGGGCGTCAGCAGAAGCTTGCTGACCCGTGCGCGGGAGGGCTCGTCCGGCTGTTCCTCCACAAGGCTTGCAGGGGAACGGCCGCTGGACAGGTCGATATAAATTGATTTCAGCAAAGGATCGTCAAAATCCTCCTGCTCTGCGATATCTACAGGTAATTGTCCTGTGCCAAGGAGGGAAATCAGCAGCTCCTGTGCGCGGAGATCCTCGTTTTCCTCGGCGCTTCTGCGGCGGTAGCTGACACGCTGCACAGGTGCGGCGGCAGGAGGTGGCGCGGCTGTTTTCGGAAGGGACACGCCGATCTGTGCCAGCAGCACGTCCCGGGTGAAGCCGGTCTGCAACATAAGCTCCTGCAGATGGGTTTCCAGCTCCACAGGCTCCAGATCCTGCAGCACCTTGGCGCATGCCCGGGCGTATTCGGTGCGGCCCTCCGGAGAGGACAGGTCATACTGCGTTTTCAGCCTGCGCATGCGGTAGGTTTCCGGCGTGAGGGCAGGGAGCTTTTTGAAGCCCTCCAGACCGTCGCGGCGGATGAACTCGTCGGGATCCAGCCCGTCCGGGAAGTCCAGCACCCTTGCGGGTATACCCTCTGCCTTCAGGATGTCCAGACCGCGCAGGATGGCGTTCTGTCCGGCGCTGTCGCCGTCGTAGCTGATGTATACCTTCGGTGCGAAACGCTTGAGCAGTTTGGCCTGCTCCGGCGTCAGCGCGGTGCCCAGCGTAGCGCACACGCCCGGCACGCCGAACTGGGTCAGAGCCACCACGTCCATGTAGCCTTCCACCAGCACCACATGATCCAGATGCCGCTCCTTGCGCAGGAGATTGGCAGCGTACACGCCCAGCCGTTTGTTGAATACAGGCGTATCCGACGTGTTGAGATACTTGGGCTGTACATTGCCCAGCGCGCGTCCGCCGAAGGCCAGAACGTTGCCGTACTGATCAATGATGGGGAAGATGGCGCGGTTTCGGAACATGTCGTAGGCCCGGCGGGGTTTGGCGGGGGAGTTTTCCGTAGCGGGCTCAGCCTCGCGGATCACGGTCAGGCCTACCAGCCGCAGCTCCTCCTGTGTATAGCCCTGCTCAGTCAGATGCTTTGTCAGCGCGTCCCAGCTGTTGGGGGCGGCGCCCAGACCGAATTTGCGGATGACGCTGTCGGTCAGCCCGCGGCCCTTGAGGTAATCCAGCATGGGCTTGCCGGCGGGGGTGAACAGCGTTTGATGAAAGAACCGCGCCGCCTCCTTGTTGGCGGAGAGCAGCCGGTCCCGCTGAGTGCGCCGGCGCTGATAGTCAGGATCCTCCTCCATCTGGGGGAGGGGCATATGCAGCTGGTCAGCCAGATGCTTTACAGCCTCCGGGAATTCCAGCCGCTCCATGTCCATGACAAACTGGATTACGCTGCCGCTGGCCTTGCAGCCGAAGCAGTAGTACAGCTGGCGCTCCGAATCGACGGAAAAGGAGGCGGTTTTTTCGCCGTGAAACGGGCACAGACCCCAATATCTATGCCCGTTCCGCTTCAGTGTCACATAACCGGACACGATCTGTACAATGTCAGCGCGTGCCCGGAGTTCGTCCAGCCACGCGGATGGAAAGCGTGCCATGTTTGCCTCACCTGCCTATATTTTCGCCACGCTTCGCGCTTTTCCTTCTTTTTCGTTCTGTTGGATTTTGGTCAAAATGAAGCCTTTCCGTCAATTGACCGGGAAGGCCGCCGGAATAAACAGCTGCTGATAGGTGCGCACGGCATAGCGGTCCGTCATGCAGGAAAGGAAATCGCACACGCCCCGGGCGGAGCCGTCCTTGTAGCCGATGAGCACAAATTCTTCGGGCATCTCGCCGGGATGATCCATATAATAGCGGAAGAGCTGCTTCATCAGCAGATCGCAGCGGGCTTCCTCGGCGGCGCGCCACTTGTCGCGGTAAACGCGCTCAAACATGAATTCCCTCAGCCCGTCCATGGCCTCCTGTACGAGGGGACTCATGGAAAGCCGGTCCTTGCCTTCGCTGTTCTGGACGATGTCCATGATCATGGTGTTGATGCGTTCGCCGTGGCTGCGGCCCAGCACCTTCAGGCAGTCCGCAGGCAACTCGTAAGGCTTGAGAACGCCTCCGCGCAGCGCGTCGTCCAGATCATGGTTGAGATAGGCGATGCGGTCGGCACGGCGGACGCACTGCCCCTCCAGCGTGGCGGGAAACTGCTTGCCGGAGTGGCACAGGATGCCGTCGCGGACCTCCCACGTAAGATTCAGGCCTTCGCCGCCGTTTTCCAGCACCTCGACCATGCGCAGGCTCTGTTCGTTATGCCTGAAGCCTTCGGGCATCAGAGCGTCCAGCGCGCGCTCGCCGATATGTCCGAAGGGGGTGTGACCCAGATCATGCCCCAGCGCGATGGCCTCGGTCAGATCCTCGTTGAGCCGCAGCGCCCTGGCCAGTCCACGGGCAACCTGAGCCACTTCCAGCGTGTGGGTCAGGCGGGTGCGGTAATGATCACCCTCCGGCGCGAGAAAGACCTGGGTCTTGAACTTCAGCCTCCGGAAGGATTTGCTGTGGAGGATGCGGTCGCGGTCGCGCTGAAAGGCGGTGCGCATGGGGCAGGGCTCCATGGGATGTTCGCGGCCGCGGGTGCGGGATGCAAGGACGGCATGGGGGGACAGGCGCTGCTCTTCTTCAAGCTCCAGTCGTTCGCGGATGGTCACATGCACCGCCTCCTTCTATACGTTGTTTTATATACAACATGATCCGACTGAAATCCTTTGTATACAGCGCGTTTTTTTGAATCGTGTCTGCAGAGAACAGAAAAAATCCCCGGCACAGGCCGGGGATTTCGGTTGAATTCGGGAATTACTGGCCCAGCATGGCGGCGCCGATGATGCCGGCGTCCGGGCCCAGTTCAGCCAGATAAATTGTGGAGGTGGGCATGGTCTTGTACAGGCAGTACTTGGGAGTCTCCTCACGCACGGCATCCAGCAGGAAGTCGCCCGCCTTGCTCACGCCGCCGCCCAGCACGATCACCTCGGGATCAAGGAAGTTGATCACGTTGGCGATGGCCTGGCCCAGATACTTCACATAGCGGCTGAAGAGCTTCACGCCGGCCGGGTCTCCGGCCTTGGCTGCATCAAAGACGATCTTGGCGTTGATGTTGGCCTTGTCGCCCTTCGCCATTTCCATGATCATGCTGTCGGGGGAATTATCCATCTCCTCCCGGGCCATGCGGATGATGGCAGTGGCGGAGCAGTAGCGCTCCAGGCAGCCGCGGTTGCCGCAGGTGCAGGGAACGCCGTCCGCCTCAAGGATCATGTGGCCGATCTCGCTGCCCACGCCGTGGAAGCCGTTCCAGACCTTGCCGTCGATGATGATGCCGCCGCCCACGCCCGTGCCCAGCGTCAGGAACACGCTGGAGGAGGTGCCGGCGCTCACGCCCGCCACGCTTTCGGCAAGGCCGGCTACGGTGGCGTCGTTGCCGATAAACACAGGCTTGTCGATATGCTTGCGGAACTCCTCGTTCAGCGGCACGTCATGCCAGCCCAGATTGGTGCAGAAGGGGACGCGGCCCGTGCGGGGATCCACAATGCCGGGAACGCCCAGACCCACGGACTTCACGTCGTTCAGCGTCAGACCGGCCTTTTCCACGGTTTCCATGGCGCACCTGGCCATGGCGGCGACCTGATCGGCAAAGGGGATGTCCGTGCGGGTGACAATGCTGCCCTTGCACAGAATTTCACCCTTTTCCGTCACCACGCCTGCCTGAATGCCGGTGCCGCCTACGTCAATACCGATATATACCATAAAAGTGACCTCCTTGGTGTTCAATTATCGCTTTGGTTACAGCTGACCGGTCTTGCGCAGGATCATTTCGTTCATGCGCCGGTCAAGCTCATGAGCGGCGGAGTAGCCCAGCTTCTTCAGAGAGAGATTGCGGGCCGCCACCTCGATGATAATGGCCATGTTTCGGCCGGGCCGGACGGGCGTAAGCTGATGGGGCACCTTCACGCCCAGAATGGTGACGTGCTCTTCCGCCAGTCCGAGCCTGTCGTACTCCTTGCCCTCCTGCCATTTTTCCATGTGCATGACAAGGTCGATGGATTTGCTCACGGCCACAGCGCCCACGCCGTACATGGCGCGGATATCGATGATGCCGATGCCGCGGATCTCCATGAAGTGGCGCACCATCTCCGGACATTCGCCCACCAGGCGCGTATCGGATACCTTGCAGATGTCCACCACGTCGTCAGCCACCAGCTGATGGCCGCGCTTGACCAGCTCCAGCGCAGCCTCGCTCTTGCCCACGCCGCTTTCGCCGGTAATCAGCACGCCCACGCCGTACACGTCCACCAGCACGCCGTGGCGGGTGGCCCGGGGCGCAAGGCAGCGGTTGAGGTAGTTGATGGCGGTGAAGGTGAACTTGGTGGTGACCATGCTGGTCTGATAGACTGCGATGTCACGGCTGCGGGCCGCATCCAGCAGATCCTCCGGCGGGGTCATGCCCCGGCAGATGATCACGCAGGGAATGTCGAAGGAGAAGTACTTCTTCAGCATCATACGGCGGGCGGGAGCGTCCATGCTTTCAAGATAAGTCATCTCCACCTTGCCGATCACCTGCGGGCGTTCGAAGGCAAAGTACTCGTAAAAGCCGCAGAATTGCATGCCGGGCCGGTTCAGCTCCGTGGTACGGATATCCCATTCGGTTTTCGTGGAAGGAGACAGCACGGTGAGCTGCAGGGCTTTTTCAAAATCAACTGCCTGAATCATGCGTTATCCTCCTGTCGGTTGCTGCAGCAGATGCTGCTGTATATACTGGGCCACGCCGTCCTCGTTATTGGAGGGGCAGACGCGGCGGATCAGCGACTTCACGTCCTCCCGGGCGTTGCCCATGGCTACGCCGTGACCGGCCAGGGCGAGCATGCTCATGTCGTTGAGGCTGTCGCCGAAGGCCATGGTCCGGGCAAGGGAGAAGCCCAGATGCTCCGCGCACCAGCGCAGAGCGTTTCCCTTGGTAGCGTCAGGAGGGGTGATCTCCAGATAAATGGGCTTGGAGCAGGTTGCGGTCATCCGTCCCTCAAAGCGGGCCTGCGCTTTCGGCAGCAGCTGCGCAATATGCTCCGGCGAAGAGATCAGCAGCACCTTGGGCGTGGGACGGACGGCAGCCTCCGGCAGAGCCGGCACGCGTATGCCCTCCAGACTGGCGGAGCGGGCATAGAGCTGGGAATATTCGCTGGTGCGGTCGTAGAGGAAGCGTCCGCCGTCATAGATCTGCGCATAGCAGTCGTGCTCGTTTGCAAAGGACACCGCCTCGCGGGCAAGGGCGGGGGACAGCTCGCGGCTCATCAGGAGCGAATGATCCGACGACCAGACCTGCGCGCCGTTTCCGGATATGTAGCAGGAGGCGCACCCCAGCTGCTCCACATAGGGGTGCATGCTCTCTCTGATGCGTCCGCTGGCGGGGATTACGTGCACGCCCATGCGGCGGATGCGCCGAAGGGTGTCGACAGTCCGGGACGATATGGTGCGGTCGTCGCGAAGGAGCGTATCGTCAAGGTCAAAAACCACGGCCTGAATCATGGATGCGGGGCCCTCCTTGCGCCTGTGAACGGATTTCCCAAAAGAACCTTCAGCATGTATTATAGCAAAAGAATGAATCAAACGCCACAGCATTGTACAGAAAACAGCAAATTTTCTTGTCGGACGCAGAGCGGCTTGTGACAAATTTGCAGAAAACGACGGCTTTCGCGGTTGAAAAATCCACCCGGAACGTATATAATATGGTTGATCAATATGGAGACGTGTGTCCGATAGCCTGCGAAGGCAGAAAAGGGGTCAATATTCATGTTTACCGGTTTCCCGGAGGAAACGCTGCAGTTTTTTCTTGATCTGAGATTTCACAACAACCATCAGTATTTTCACGAGAATCATGAGCGGTATCAGCAGGACGTGCGGGAACCGTTCTATGAGTTTATCAACGAGCTTGCTCCGTACATGAAGGATATTGATCCGCAGATGGAGGTGCGGCCGCACAAGTGTCTGGCCAGGATCCACAGGGATACGCGCTTTACAAAGGACAAGAGCCCCTATCGGGATCATCTGTGGCTGCTGTTCCGCAGGGCTGCGGAGCCCCGGGAGGGCAGCGTGAACTACTGGTTTGAGCTGGGGCCGGGACGCCTTGGCTGGGGCCTTGGCACATGGGGCGAGAACAAGCCCGGCATGGAGGCCTTCCGCCGGAAGCTGGCGGCTCAGCCCCGGGCTGTGAAGGATATGATCGACGACTGTCAGCTCCGTGAGCGCGGGCTGATTGTGGAGGGCCGCAGCTTCAAACGGCTGGAGATCCCTCCATCCGTACCGCCCTACCTGCACGACTGGTACAGAATCCGTGAACTGTACATCGTCCGGGAGGATACGAAGCTGCAGTGGATGTACGACGCGTCGCTGGCCCGGCGCGTACTGGAGGATTTTCAGGCTATGGCGCCCCTGTACCGACTGCTTCGCGGCGCGTGGGACGAGGCCGGTGTGAATCAGGACTGAGACAACCGTTAAGGAGGTTGACTGAATATGGATTGGATGAAATTCAAGAGCGGCAGCGACGTGCGCGGTACTGCCGTGGGTGAAAACGCGGTGCTGACGCCTCATGTGGCGGCTTGCCTTGGTATGGCCTTCGCCCGCTATGTGGCGCAGAAGAAGGACAAGCCCGTGACGCAGGTTACCATCGCGCTGGGACGCGACAGCCGTATTTCCGGCCCGGAGCTGCTGCGCGGCGCGGCAGAGGGCATCAGCAAGGCCGGCGCGAATGTGCTGGACTTCGGTATGTGCACCACCCCTGCCATGTACATGAGCATCATTACCCCCGGCTTCCAGCCGGACGGCTCCATCATGATTACCGCGAGCCATCATCCCTATGACAAGAACGGTCTGAAGTTCTTCCTGGAGGAGGGCGGCATCGACGGCAAGACTGTGACCACCCTGCTGGAGATGGCCTCCGGTATGGAGCCTGAAGGCATGGCCATGGCAGGCTCCATCACCGAAAAGGCCTTCCTGCCCACCTATATGGAGCAGCTGGCCGACCGGATCCGCAAGGGCCTTGATACCGAGCTGGCCAAGCCACTGCTGGGTCTGCATGTGGTGGTGGACGCGGGCAACGGCGCGGGTGGATTCTATGCCCAGCTGCTGGAGAATCTGGGCGCATGGATCGAGGGCAGCCAGTTCCTGGAGCCTGACGGCATGTTCCCCAATCATGTGCCCAATCCCGAGAACGCCGAGGCCATGGCCTCCATCTGCGGCGCTGTGAAGAAGGTGGGTGCGGATCTGGGCGTGATCTTTGATACCGACTGCGACCGGGCCGCCGTGGTGGACGCCGACGGCCGTGAGATCAACCGCAACCGCCTGATCGCGCTGATCTCCGCTATCCTGCTGGATGAGAAGCCCGGCCAGACCATTGTGACAGACTCCGTCACCTCTTCGGGCCTGAAGAAGTTCATCAACGACTGGGGTGGAGAGCATTACCGCTACAAGCGCGGCTACCGCAACGTGATCGACGAGGCCATCCGCCTCAACGACGAGGGCATTTCCTGCCCGCTGGCCATCGAAACCTCCGGTCATGCGGCCATGAAGGAAAACCATTTCCTGGACGACGGCATGTATCTGGTGACGGTGCTGATCGTCCGCGCCATGAAGCTCAAGCAGCAGGGTCTGACCCTGGGCAGCCTGATCGCCGACCTGAAGGAGCCTGTGGAGAGCCGTGAGATCCGCCTGAACATCACTGCGGAGGACTTCCGCGAGGCAGGCAAGGTGGCCATCCAGAAGGTGCTGGATTATGCCAATGCGGCAGATACCTGGCACATTGCTCCCGACAACCGTGAGGGCGTGCGCATTTCCTTCGATCTGGACGGCGGTCTGGACAACGGCTGGTTCCTGCTGCGCCTGTCCGTGCATGATCCTGTGCTGCCCCTGAATGTGGAAAGCGACGTGCCCGGCGGCGTGAAGGAGATGCTCACCAGCCTGTATATGGTGCTGGAGGGCTGCGAGGGTATTGATCTCGCTCCGCTGAAGAAGGCTATTGAAGCGTAACAGAAAGGGCATGACGGATTCCGTCATGCCCCTTTGCTTCCGAAAAAAAGAGTATGAGGATGTATACATGAAGAGCAACGTGTTTCTCGGTCTTGTCCTGCTTGCCGCGCTGATCGGTATTCTGGCTGATATACAGCTTCTGTCCGTTGCGGCCTTTGTGGTGCTGGCGGCATGGATCTCCGTCCGGCAGGCCAGGGAGAAAAAGAAAAAATGAAGCATGTCATTCACATCTTCGGCGCATCCGGCTCCGGCACCACCACGCTGGGGCGGTATATCGCCCGGGAGAAGGGCTGGACGCATCTGGACAGCGACGACTATTTCTGGCTGCCTACCGATCCTCCCTTTGTGAAAAAGCGTCCGGCGGAGGAACGCGTCGCGCTGATGCTGCGCGATCTGGAAGCAGCGGATCATGTGGTGATCACCGGCTCGCTGACAGGCTGGGGCGATCCGCTGATCCCATATTTCACGCTGTGCATTCGTACTATGCTTGATCAAGCCATCCGACTGGACAGGCTGCATCGCCGGGAGGCGGAGCGTTTTGGCGACAGAATTGAACCAGGCGGGGACATGTATCAGCACCATCAGGAATTTATGGACTGGGCTGCACAATACGACGAAGGTTCTGTCACCATGCGCTCTGCTGCCAAGCATGATGCGTGGCAGGAAATCATCACATGTCCGGTCATTACGGTCAATACCGAAGAAAAAACGGAAGATGTTTATACCAGACTGAAGAGTCGGGGCGTCTTTGACTAAACGGGAGGAATTGAAATGCACAGAAATATGCGGCGGTTCCGGCAGGCTCTGGGTATGGAAGCCTGTGAGGCGGTTATGCAGCGCGGTACGTCCGGCGTGCTTGCGCTGTGCGGCGAGGACGGCCCTTATGCCGTTCCGCTTTCTTATGCATATATGGATGGGAAAGTGATTTTCCACTGCGCGAAGGAAGGACACAAGCTGGACTGCGTCCGGTATGACAGCCGTGCCAGCTTCTGCGTGGTTGATCAGGACGAGGTGATTCCGGAGCGGTATACGACTTATTACCGCAGCGTCATCGCTTTCGGGCGGATACGGGAGGTAACGGACCGGCAGGAGATGATCAGCCTGTGCGCTGCGCTGGGTATGCGTTACCGTCCTGGTCACAGGGAGGACGTGCATGCGGAGATTGAGGGCGCGCTTTCCCGGCTGTGCGTGCTGGTGATGGACGTGGAAGAAATGACGGGCAAGGAAGCCCGCGAGTTGATGGAGCAGAGGGAGGCGGCGCGGCGTGAGAGCTGACGACTATCAGAAGGAAGCCATGCAGCTGCTGAACCCGGAGATTGAGCGCAAGGATGTGCTGCTCAACGCGGTGATGGGTCTGTGTGGTGAAAGCGGCGAATGCGCCGACCTGATGAAAAAGCATCTGTTTCAGGGTCATCCGCTGGACAGGGAGAAGCTGATGAAGGAGCTTGGCGACGTGGCCTGGTATCTGGCAGAGGCAGCCGAAGGGCTGGGCGTGAATCTCTCGGAGATCCTGCAGGGAAATCTGGACAAGCTGCACAGGCGGTATCCGCAGGGATTCTCGACGGAGAAGTCTATGCAGAGGCAAGAATAAAGGAAGCCGGCATATGCCGGCTTCCTTTATTCGATATGTACAACCCCCTGTCGAAGCCCAAGGTCTGTTGGCAGTAAGCAGCCCAGCGTCCACAAATCGTAGGCGAGCAGCTCGGTGCGGAACCATGCCCGGTCGGAGTCGGCGGCGGAGGCTTTGCTGATGACGTTCACACCGCGCTTCTTCAAATCAGACAGCAGGGGACGGGCGGAATTACGGAAGCCCAGCAGCCACAGCGCGTCCGGCAGAGGTTCGGAATCAAGCTGCTGCGCGGTCAGACCCAGCAGAGCATGGGCGCACAGGCGGGACAGACGGGCGTAAGGGTAACGCTTCGTCTTGGCGGACTGAAGCAGCTCCTCGCGGGTGGAGGCGCATGCAAGAGCCTTGCGCAGGCGATCCTCAATACCCTCGGAAAGATCCGGCAGGGCATGCCATTCGGCGTCCGTCATGGTGCGCAGACGGTACAGCAGCGCCTGATCCAGCGCGGCTGCGCGGTGGAGGCGGCCTTCCAGCGCTTCACGCCGGAGGGATGCAGATGCTTCAGGCGGATAGAGGCTGCGCAGCGTATGCCAGTCGCCTCGCTCCAGCAAGCCCCGGACGGCGGTTGCCGAGGGAACGCTGACGACGGCGGTGTCGTGATAACCGCTGCCGATACGCTTCACCGGGCAGACCTCCATGGCACAACTGAGGCGCAGCATGGCCCGCAGATAGCACACGGCAAGGGTGTTGTTGGGGGAGTCAAGGACTGCGCCAAGCTGCGTATCGGCCTCGCGCAGCGCCTTTGACAGCGCGGCAGGGTAGGAAAGGCCTGTATCTGCAGCTGCGCGGATTCCATCGCCCAGCGCGTCCGGATTCTCCATCAGCCGGGCTGTGCGCAGCAGAAGCGAAGGATCGGCGTTCTCCGCGCCGAAGGAAATGGCGTCGGCGCCCAGCAGCTGAAGAAGCCTCACGCCGCCAAGCGCAAAATGCTCTGCATCGCGGACGGCCCAGCACGCAGGCAGCGCAAAGACGATATCCGCGCCCTGCTCCAGCGCCATTCTGGCCCGGACGGCAGGCGCGAACATAGCCGCCTCGCCCCGCTGGGTGAAGCAGGAGGACATGACCACCGCCACGCAGTCCGCGCCGGAAAGCCTTCGGGCTTCGCGCAGCTGGTAGGCGTGTCCGGGATGAAACGGATTGTATTCTGCAATAATGCCTGCAATGCGCATGATCAGCCCTCCTTTCTGTCTCCATCGCATTATAACATGGCGGAAAACTTTCGGCAAGGTGTCGGAAAGTGCCGGCAGATGGAGGATTTGGCCGCTGAAACCCTTTACAAACCGGTGAAAGATGGTATAATAGGATAAGACCCCATTCAGGAAAGGAAGGTCATACACAATGAGTCAGTTTATGGTAGAAACCTCTGCCCGTCACGTACACGTCACCAAGGAGCATCTGGAAATTCTGTTCGTCAAGGACTTTGAGCTGAGCATCAAGAAGTGGCTGTCCCAGCCCGGTCAGTATGCCAGCGGCGAGCGCGTCGACGTTGTCGGCCCCAAGAAGACCCTCACCGGCGTGAGCATCCTGGGCCCCGTGCGTCCCGCCACCCAGGTTGAGCTGTCCCTGACCGACGCCCGCTCCATCGGCGTGGCCGCTCCCATCCGCGAGTCCGGCGACATCGCCGGCACCCCCGGCTGCAAGCTGGTCGGCCCCTGCGGCGAGGTTGAGATCACTGAAGGCGTGATCGCTGCCAAGCGTCATATCCACATGACTCCTGCCGATGCTGCCGAGTTCGGCGTAGCTGACAAGGAGATCGTGTCCGTGAAGATCGACAACGAAGGCCGCAGCGTGATCTACGGCGACGTGGTCGTCCGCGTGAGCGACAAGTTCGCTCTGGCCATGCACATTGACACCGACGAGAGCAACGCTGCCGCCTGCGGCCGCGACGTGAAGGGCGAGATCGTCAAGTAAGAGAGGCTTCGCCTCTTTTCTCCGCCCGACGGGCATGGAAATTGAGTTGACTGCCGCGTCCGAGGCTTCGCCTCTTTTCTCCGCCCGACGGGCACGGCGGCGGAGTTGACTGCCGCGTCCAGTCAGGGTCGGTACCGGAGGCTTCGCCTCGCTTTTCCGCCCTGTTGGTTCAAGGTTGATTTGGATTCCGCGCCCGACGGATTTTCCTCCGGGGTGCGGGCTTGCACAGAATGTCAGTAAAGGAGCGTATTCCCATGAAGATTCTGATTGTGAACGCTGGTTCTTCCTCCCTGAAGTACCAGCTCGTGGACATGAACGACGAGAGCGTCATCGCCAAGGGTCAGGTGGAGCGTATCAACATCGAGGGCTCCAACCTGAAGCAGAAGGGCGCTGACGGCAAGGTGGCCGTGGAATATAAGGAGCCCATCAAGGATCACGTGGTTGCCTGCCAGCTGATGATGAAGGCTCTGATGGAGTCCGGCGTCATCAAGTCCATGGATGAGATCGGCGCTGTGGGTCACCGTGTGCTGCACGGCGGCGAGGAGTTCACCGCCTCCTGCGTCATCACCGAGGAAGTGAAGGCCGCCATCCGCAAGTACATCCCCCTGGGCCCGCTGCACAATCCTGCCAACCTGATGGGTATCGAAGCCTGCGAGGCTGTTATGCCCACCACTCCCCAGGTGGCTGTGTTCGACACCGCCTTCCATCAGACCATGCCTCCCAAGGCCTTCATGTACGGCGTGCCTTATGAGTTCTACAAGGAGCATGGCGTGCGCCGCTACGGCTTCCATGGCACCTCTCACCGCTATGTGTCCAAGCGCGTGTGCGAGTTCCTGAACATTGATCCCGTGGGCAAGAAGATCATCATCTGCCATCTGGGCAACGGTTCTTCCCTGTCCGCTGTGAAGGACGGCAAGTGCGTGGATACCTCCATGGGCCTCACTCCTCTGGAGGGCCTGCTGATGGGCACCCGCTCCGGCTCCTGCGATCCTGCCGTGGTGCAGTTCATCGCCAACAACGCCCACATGGACGTGAACCAGGTGCTGGATCTGATGAACAAGAAGTCCGGCCTGCTGGGCATCGCCGGTGAGGGTACCTCTGATATGCGTGATATCGACGCCCTGGCTGACGGCGGCCATGAGCGCGCTGCGCTGGCCCGCGACATGCTGTACTACCAGATCCAGAAGCTGATCGGCTCCTATGCGGCTGCCATGGGCGGCGTGGACGTGATCGCTTTCACCGCCGGTATCGGCGAGAACGGCCCCGAACTGCGCGAAGGCGTCATGAAGAACATGGAATGGCTGGGCGCCAAGATCGACGTGGAGAAGAACAACTTCAAGGGCAAGGAAGCCGTCATCTCTACCCCCGACAGCAAGGTTACCGTGTGCGTGATCCCCACCAACGAGGAGATCATGATCGCCCGCGACACCCTGGAGCTCGTCAGCAAGTAACAAGCTGAAAAAAGTTGCAGGAAACCCCTTGCAAAGGCGAAAAATTGAGTTGACAAACCGCTTTGAAACCGATATAATATCAGGCGGTCACATTTGCTGTGGAACAATCAGGCGTGGCCCAAGGCCATGTTTGAGGTGATTGCATGAAGCTGAACGTAACCAATGCGCTGAAGGATCCCGGGCAGGAATACTCTTTCCAGGGTGAGCAGACCATTGCTCCTCAGGAAATCAGCGGCGACACGGTGTCTTTTGATCCCGTGCAGTTGCGCGGCGTTTATTCCGCCATGGAGGACGGCAGCAGCGTTACGGTGGAAGGCTGCATCATGACCACGGCCTACGGCGTTTGTGCCAACTGTCTGGAGCCTGCCAGCGTTCAGATTGAGGCCGACTTCCGGGAGACCTTCCAGCGGAACGGTGATCCGGAGGACGACGAAATCTTCTCCTTTGAGGGCTATACCCTCGATTTCGAGAAACTGGCGCTGTCCTATGTGCTGTTCAATCTTCCCATCCGCATGCTCTGCAGGGAAGACTGTCCCGGTTTTATGGACGGCTCTGATGACGAAGAATGCTTATGCCAGAATGAGGCGCCCATGCAGCGTCCTTTTGCGGCATTGCAGCAATTGCTGGCTGAAAAGTCAGAACAAAATGAACAATAAGGTCAGCAAGGGCTGCCCTATACAGCATGAGGAGGTGTAAAGAACATGGCTACTCCTAAGGGAAAGATTTCCAAGGCTCGCAAGCACAGCCGTCAGGCCAACTGGAAGCTGACTCTGCCCGGCATCGTCGAGTGCCCCCAGTGCCATCAGATGAAGCTGGCTCACCGCGTGTGCAAGCAGTGCGGTTACTACAAGGGCGTGCAGGTCGTCGTGAAGAACGAGGAAGCTAACGCCTGATAACATGTACCTAACCTGATATGCTCGTCAATGGAGAGGAGTACCCTTTTCGCCCGCCAAGAGAGGACGGTTCATCGGCTGAAAGACCGTCTGCGCCAGCGTCTGGGGGAAGGTCGCTTCACAGAGCGCCGGGGGAACGCGGAGGCTGCTGCCTTCGTCAGTAGTCCGATGCGGTTGCACCCGTTATCGTGCGCTTGAGGCAGACTCTTTGTTTGCGATGCAAGGTGGTACCACGGAAGCAGCTCCGTCCTTCGGGATGGAGCTGCTTTTGCATTCTGTCCGACGCAGGAGGTGGAAACATGCGTTTTCCTGGAAAGACGGTCACAATGAGGGACGGCCGAGAGGCAGTTCTGCACGCTCCTCGGGTTCAGGATGCGGAGGAGCTGCTGGCCTATCTGAAGGATACGGCGGCAGAGACGGAATTCGTGCTGCGTACGCCCGAGGAATGCACTATGACCGTGGAGGATGAGCTCCGCTTTATTGAGCGGATCAACGATTCGCCCAATGACATGATGGTCGTCTGCTCTGTGGATGGTGAGGTGGCGGGCAACTGCCAGATCTCCTTCATGACGAAGCGGAAGGTGATGCACCGCGCCGTTGTGGCCATCGCTCTGCGGCAGAGATACTGGGGACTCGGTATTGGCACGGCGCTGATGACGGAGCTCATATCTGCCGCAAGGGAGCGGGGAAGCAGCCAGATTGAGCTGGAGTTTGTGGAGGGCAACGTCCGAGCACGCGCTCTGTACGAGAAGCTGGGCTTCCGCATGGCGGGCATGCGATCCAATGCATACCGGCTGTCGGACGGCGCAATGCGTCATGAGTATATCATGGTGAAGGAACTGTAAGACCTTTGTTAAGGAGGAAATGACCATGGAGCAGAAGTATACTGCCCAGAACATGGATACCAAGTTCAACCCTCAGGGCATTGAGGGCGACATTTATAAGGAGTGGGAAGAGGCCGGTGCGTTTGTGGCGCATCGAGTGGAAGGGAAGAAGCCCTTCACCATCGTGATGCCTCCGCCCAACATCACCGGCCAGCTGCACATGGGTCATGCCATGGACTGCACCCTGCAGGACTGCGCCATCCGCTATCACCGCATGAAGGGTGATCCTACCCTGTGGCTGCCTGGCACCGATCATGCCGCCATCGCCACCGAGGTGAAGATTGTGGAGGCCATGGCCAAGGAAGGCCTGA
>JAFURI010000057.1 GCA_017471885.1 Clostridia bacterium
ACTTCTATTCCATTTACCGCAAGATGGTGCTGCAGAACAAGCCCTTCGACCAGATTTACGACCTGATCGCCATCCGCGTGCTGGTGGATACCATCCCGGACTGCTACACGGTGCTGGGCATCGTCCACACCCTGTGGAACCAGATGCCGGGCCGCTTCAAGGATTATATCTCCGTGCCCAAGGCCAACATGTACCAGAGCCTGCACACCACCGTGGTGGGCGGCCGCAAGATGCCCTTCCCCGTTGAGGTGCAGATCCGCACATGGGAGATGCACCGCGTAGCGGAGTACGGCATCGCCGCCCACTGGCGTTACAAGGAAGGCGGCAGCGGCGGCAACGATCTGGACAGCAAGCTCTATTGGGTGCGACAGAGTCTGGACTGGCAGAACAAGACCCGCGACTCCAAGGAGTTAGTGGAGACACTCAAGACAGACCTGTTCTCCGAGGAGGTTTTCCTCTTTACGCCCAAGGGCGACGTGGTGTCCATGGTCAAGGGCGCGACGCCCCTCGATTTTGCCTACCGCATCCATTCTGCCGTGGGCAACAAGTGCGTGGGCGCCAAGGTCAACGGCAAGATTGTGCCGCTGGATACTACGCTGGAAACCGGCGACCGGGTGGAGATCATGACCTCCGCCTCCTGCAAGGGCCCGTCCAGCGACTGGCTTCGCATCTGCAAAACGCCCCAGGCCAAGGCCAAGATCCGCCAGTTCCTCAAGACGGTCAAGAAGGAAGAGAACATCGAGATCGGCAAGAGCATGGTCGACAAGGAATGCCGCCGCCGCGGCGTGACCTTGTCCGAGGTCATGAAGCCGGAATTCTACGAGGGCATGCTGCGCAAGTATGGCTTCCAGGAACTGAACGATATCTACGCTTCCGTGGGCTTCGGCGGCATGGCGGCGGTGTATGTGGTGACCCGCCTGATGGACGAGCAGCGGCTGCAGCAGGCGGCGCAGGCCCCCAAGGTGGAGGAAATCCCCACGGTGGAGCAGCACCGCAGCAATAACGCCCGCAAGCAGGCCAAGGCCAATCACGGCATCATCATGCCCGGCAACGAGGATCTGGATATTCCTGTCCGCTTTGCCCGCTGCTGCTCGCCCGTGCCCGGCGACGACATTGTGGGCTACATCACCCGCGGCCGCGGCGTGACCATCCACAAGGCGGAGTGCATCAACGCGGTCAACGGCGAGAAGGAACGCCAGATTGACGTGGCCTGGGCGGATACCAACATCGGTACCTTCGCTGCGTCCATCAAGGTGGAGGCGTACGATCATGTGAGCCTGCTGGGCGAGATCGCCACCTATATCGGCGAAATGAACGTGCCTATCAAGGCTGTTTCCGCGCAGGCGGACGACAAAACCAAGATTTCCACCATCCGTCTGGTGCTGGAGGTTATCTCCCGCGAGCAGATGGACAAGGTGATCCGGATGCTGCAGAAAAAATCCGACATCATCGACGTGTATCGTACGCAGGGGTAAACCCTTCGTCAAAATTCAGGCATTTTGACGAGTTTTGCAGATTTTGCCGGCCGGTATGAATCAAAAGAGATGGTGATAACATGCGTTGTGTCATTCAGCGGGTGACGGAGGCCTCCGTCACGGTGGGCGGCGAAACCGTCGGCCGGATCGGTAAGGGCTTTATGGTGCTCATCGGCGTATCCGCAGAGGATACGGAGAAGGATCTCAAATATATGGCGGAAAAGGTGCCCAACCTGCGCATCTTTGAGGATGAGGCGGGCAAGATGAACGTTTCGCTCAAGGATGCGGGCGGGGAGATTCTGGCGGTGAGCCAGTTCACCCTCTACGGCGACGCCCGGGGCAGCCGCCGGCCCAGCTTTATTCAGGCGGCCCGGCCCGAGGAGGCCAACGCCATGTACGAGAAGCTGGTGGAGGCCTGGCGGGCGCAGGGAATCCGGGTAGAAACGGGCCGTTTCCGCGCGGAGATGCAGGTGAGCCTTGTCAACGACGGCCCTGTGACCATCCTGATGGACTCCACCAAGGCGTTCTGATTCACACAGAAAAGGAGATGCGATCATGGCCGGAAAGCTGTGCGTGAAGGAAGTGACCGTGGGCATGCTGGGCACCTGCTGCTACATTGTGTGGCGGGAGGGCGCGGACGCCTGCGTGGTCATTGATCCCGGTGCGGAGCCGGAGCGGATCTTGCGGGCGGCGGAGGGAAAGCGCATCGACGCCATCCTGCTGACCCACGGCCATTTTGATCATATCGGTGCGGTGGAGGAGCTTCGCAGGGACGGCGCGCAGGTGGTGATCCACCGGCTGGACGCGCCTATGCTCACCGATAACGAGCTCAACGCCAGCTGGATGGTGGGCGCGCCGCTGAACGTATCCGAAGCAGACGTTACCGTGCGCGAGGGCGACGTGATCACCTTCGCGGATATCGCCTTCACCGTTATGCATACTCCGGGGCATACGCCCGGAAGCGCGTGCTATCAGGCGGAGGATCAGCTCTTCACCGGCGATACGCTGTTCCACATGGGTTGGGGACGGACGGATCTGCCCGGCGGCAGCGATGCGGAGATGCACCGCTCGCTGGAGCGGCTGTATCCTCTGGCGCGCAAATACCCCATCCATCCCGGTCACGGAGGCTGATGATGAAGCAATCGCTTGCCGCAGAGCTTGCGGCGTACCTTGAAAACATTGAGCCGGAGCTGATGAACGTCACCCGGCTTTTTGGCATACCGGACAGCTGCTGGGAGGAGCCGAAGCGCTACGCCTTTGAAATGGAGGCGGAGGACGGCGAAAGCTGCCTGTGCCGCGTGACCAACAGCGAAAGCGGCGCGCAGGTTTGCCTGCAGGACAGGCTTCCGCCCATGGAGGAGGACGAGCGGCTGGGGCAGCTGCACCGCAAGCGCACCGTCCGCCGCCTGTGTAAGAACGCAGTGTATCAGGCCGTGCGGCAGGATACCGGGCTGCAGCCCCCGTGGGGCAGCCTTACCGGCGTGCGGCCCACGCACCTGATTTACGAGTACCTGCAGAAGGATCAATCCCCCGAGGTGAACCGCCGTCTGGCGGAGGCCGCGCAGTATATGACGCGGGAATTCGACGTGTCGCAGGAGAAGGCGCAGCTGGCTGCGGATACTGTCCGTGCCCAACTGGGGATGCTGCCTCCCGGCGATGAGTGGATGGACGTGTATATCGGCATTCCTTTCTGCACCACGCGCTGCACCTACTGCTCCTTCTCCTCGGGCGAGATCGGCCGGGGCAAGCTGGTGGAGCCTTATCTGGAGGCGCTGCTGAAAGAGATGGAGGCCGGCGCGCAGCTCCTGCGTGACAGCGGCAAAAAGCTGCGGGCGCTGTATGTGGGCGGCGGTACGCCCACCTCCCTGAACGAGGAGCAGTTTGACCGCCTGATGCGCCGCATGGCGGAGCTTTTCCCGGACGCCATGGAATATACCGTGGAGGCCGGACGGCCGGATACCATCACCCCCCGCAAGCTGCGGTCCATCCGGGAGGCGGGCGTGGGGCGTATCAGCATCAATCCCCAGACCATGAATGATGAAACGCTGCGGATCATCGGCCGTGCGCACACCGCGCAGCAGGTGCTGGACGCCTATGCCATGGCCCGGGAGGCGGGGATCAGGCATATCAACATGGACGTGATCGCAGGTCTGCCCGGAGAGACCCCGGCGGATTTCGCCCGTACCATGGAGGCGGCAAGGCAGCTGAAGCCGGAAAGCCTCACCGTGCACACGCTGGCGATCAAGCGCTCCAGCCGTCTGCACTTTGAGCAGTACCGTCTGCCCGACGGCGAGGAAGCTGCCGAAATGGTGCGCATGGGCTATGATACCGCCCGGGAAATGGGCCTCGCGCCCTACTACCTCTACCGGCAGAAGAACATGGCGGGTAATCAGGAGAACGTGGGGTATGCGCTGCCGGGTCACACCTGCCAGTACAATGTGGACATGATGGAGGAGAATACCCATATTCTGGCGCTGGGAGCAGGCGGCATCTCCAAGCGGATTTATCCCGAGGAGGGGCATATCGGCCGCAGCCCCAACGTGAGCAACATTGAGCAGTACATCCAGCGCGTGGATGAAATGATCCAGCGCAAGCAGGAGCTGTTTAAGGAGGAATAAGCAATGGGCAAGTATGTGGTACGCATTGCGCTGTGCGTTCTGGGCGTTGCGCTGGTGCTGCTGGCGCTGCTCAATCCTCTGTCCTACGAGGACAATCTGGAAATCAACGGCGAGCAGGAGACCATGCCTGTTTTCAGCGCCGGTCAGGTGCTGGAGCAGCCGCTGCATGTGCCCGCGTCCATGAGCCAGTTCAGCCTGCGCGTTAACAGCGTGAAAGAGGTCAAGGCGCTGACGCTGGACGTGACGGTTCTCTCCGGCGGCAAGGCTGCGGCAGAAATTGAATTTCCGCTGGAAAAGGTGCGCACCAAGGGCCGGCTGATCTGTGATCTGCCATCTCCGCTGGCGGCAGGGGACTATACGCTGCGGGTGGAAGCCCGGGGCGAGGGCAGCGTGACGCTGCTGGGCGGCGCGGAGAGTGCGGCGGCAGTGGACGGAGGCAGCTGGGATCTGGGATGCTACGTCCGCATGACCTGCAACGTGGAAAAACGCAGCACGGCGGCTGTGTTCTGCGGTGCGGTACTGGTGCTGCTGGGCCTGACGCCCGGAGGCGGAAAGGAGAAGAAGCATGCGCGTGTCTAAACGAGGAGTACTGCTGGCAGCGGCGCTGGTGCTGGCGCTGTGCCTGGCCCTGTGCGCTGCGCTGCTGGTGCCGGAGGGACATATCGTATTTGAGGGCAACGTGATTGACCTGCTGGACGGCGAGTTCCCGGTGGTTGAGACGCTGCCCGGCGGACAGTGGATCAACGTGCCGGTGTTTGTGCATGCGCTGACGCTTCTGTGGGGCGCAGCAGCGATCGTCTGGGAGCTGACCGCCAAAGAGGTGAAGCTGCACCGGCTGACGCTTGTTCTCCTGCTGCTTGCAGGCACGATGAGCGTACTGTGTCGCCCTGCGCTGGAGTATTACGGCTGGGATGAGATGACCCACCGCGAACTGGTCTATATTTTTTCAGGTTACGATAGGTACAGCCTGAGCGAGTATGTGATGCAGCTGTCCACCTGGTTCTTCGGCTACATGCCCTACACGCTGGGCGTGGCTGTCAGCAACGCGCTGCATCTGCCGGAAGCAGTGATCCTGCGCACGGGCTCCATGGTCAGCGTAATCCTGTATGCGGTGATGGCGTCGCTGGCGGTAAAGCATACGCCGCGGTGCAAAATGACCTTCATGATATTTGCGCTGATGCCGACTGTTCTGATCCAGTCCAGCTACTTTACCTATGACGGTACTGTCATCGCCTATCTGCTTCTGGCAGTGGCGCTGCTGCTGGAGGAGATGCAAACACCTGACAGACGTCTTGGCAGCGGCAGAAGTCTTGCGCTTGTTGCCCTGATGGTGATCGGTACCATAGCCAAGCCGGCGTACAGCGTTTTCCTGCTGCTGCTGTGGATGCTGCCTGCGGGCAAGTTCGGCGGCAGGAAGCGGCAGACCGTGTTCCGCCTTTTTGTCCTGCTGATGCTGGCCATGTGCCTTTTCAGTATGACGCTGGGCACCTATGACAACGTTGCGCATGGAGACTCGCGTATGGACGGCGCAAATTCTGCCGGACAGATTGCGCATATCCTATCGGATCCCGGCGGATTCCTGAATATGCTGCTGACCTATCTGAAGGTGGTCGGTCTGTCACTGTTTACTGCGGCAACGGCGTCCTGGGCCTATCTGGGTGCTTCCGGGGATATTGCAACGCTGCTGATGTGGATGTTTTTCATCGTTTGCCCTTTGTGTTCGATCGGGGAGCAGAGGCCGCTGTCCGGTCTGACGGCGCGTCGCCGCATCTGGATGGGTGTGCTGGCATGGGTGCCGGTTCTTGCGCTGATTATCACGCAGTATATCGTATCCTCCCCTGTGGGAGAGTCGGTTATCGTTGGCATGCAGCCGCGCTATACGCTGCCGGTTATGGTGGTGCTGTCGCTGGCGTTGGCGTGGCCCCGCGACGTACGGGCGAAGCTGGCTCCGCTGAACAGACCGTTGGCTTTCGCGCTGCTGGCCTGCTCGTGGTGCGCTTTGTATGCGTTTGTGGCAGATCAGGTGCTGAGATTGTATTTCGGCCTGTAAATGAGCGACGCATCAGGTGAATATACTGGCGCTGTAAGCTCCGCTCTTGCAAAGAAGCCTCATTGCTGATACAATAACTATTGATTCCGGCGTGGGCCGGATACCGAAAGGAGTAAAACCATTATGGCACAGAATCCTACCTTTGTGATTACTATGGAAGACGGCCGCGAGATGAAGGGCGAGCTGTATCCCGAAATCGCGCCCCAGTCCGTGGGCAACTTCATTGCGCTGGCCAACAGCGGCTTCTATGACGGCCTGATTTTCCACCGCGTGATCCCCGGCTTCATGATTCAGGGCGGCTGCCCCAAGGGCATCGGCATCGGCGGACCCGGCTATCATATCAAGGGCGAGTTCGCCATGAACGGCGTGAAGAACGATCTGCGGCACACCTATGGCGTGCTGAGCATGGCCCGCAGCATGATGCCTGATTCCGCCGGCAGCCAGTTCTTCATCATGACCAGCGACAGCCCCCATCTGGACGGCCAGTACGCGGCCTTCGGCAAGGTGCTGGAGGGCATGGAGACCGCCGACGCCATCGTCAATACCAAGCGCGACATGCGTGACAAGCCCCTGGTTCCCCAGGTGATGAAGTCCATCCGCGTGGAAACCTTCGGCCAGGTGTACCCCTTTGATCAGATGTAATGCATGAGAAAGCGCAGACTTGGCGATAAGAGCTTGGTCTGCGCTTTTTCGCCTGTTGTGAAGGAGGCGGCTCCCCATGGAGAAGCAGAAAACCACCGTCCGCGTGGCGGGCAGAGAGTACACGCTGGTGTCCTCAGAGGCGCCGGAGTATATGAACCGCGTCGCCTCGTTTGTGGACAGGCGTATCAGCGAAACGGCGCTGGCGGCAAGGCTGCCGGTGGACAAGGCGGCGGTGCTGACATCGCTGAACATTGCTGATGAGCTGATGAAGAGCCATGACGAAAACAGCCGCCTCCGCCGCGAACTGATGAACGTTCGCCGCGAGCTGGAAGAAGCGCGAAAGGGAAAGTAACGATGTTTGAAACCCTCGCCCCTGCGGGCAACCGGGAAGCCCTTGACCGGGCTGTAGCCGCCGGCGCTACGGCGGTCTATCTGGGATACGCTGCGTTTTCCGCCCGTGCGGGCGCAGGCAATTTTGACGAGGCGCAGCTGCGGGAGGCTGTGGCCTTTGCCCATCTGCATCATGTACGCGTGCATGTGACGGTGAATACCCTCGTCAAGGACGGAGAGCTGGAGGGCGTGAAGGACGTGCTCCGCCTGCTCTGCTCCATTCCCGTGGACGCGGTGCTGGTGCAGGATCTGGGCGTATTGCGCATGGCGCGCAGATGCTTTCCGGAGCTGCCCGTCCATGCCAGCACGCAGATGGCGCTGCACAATGCATCCGGCGTGCGCTGGTGCAGGGAGATGGGTATGACCCGTACCGTGCTGGCCCGGGAATGCATCCTTGACGAGATCGCTCTGGGCGCGAAGGAGGGCATCGAGATCGAGACCTTCTGCCACGGCGCGCAGTGCGTGGGCGTCAGTGGACAGTGTCTGTTCTCCTCCTTGATTGGCGGACGCTCCGGCAACCGCGGCCGGTGTGCTCAGCCCTGCCGTCTGCCCTATACCTACCGGGGCAAAACGGCGGCATGGCTGTCCCCAAGGGACGTATGCCTGAGGGACTATCTGCCGGAGCTCAAAAAGGCGGGCTCCATGTCCCTGAAGATCGAGGGCCGTCTGAAGCGCCCTGAGTACGTCGCCACGGTGGCGGGCAGCTACCGCAGGGCCGTGGATGCGCTGGAAAAGGGTGAATTCCGCCGGGCGGATGAGGATGAAAAGCGCGAGCTGCTGCAGATTTTCCAGCGCGGCGGCTTCATGCGCGGCTATGCCATGGGCGCGCAGGACGCAGGCGTGATTCATCCCGACAGGGTGAATCACGGCGGCGTGAGCATCGGTCGGGTGGAGATTGTGTCGGGCAAGCTGGCGCGGGTGCGGGTGACCATGACGCTTAACGACGGCGACGGGCTGCAGATCCGCGGCGGCGCGGGAGATCAGGAGATGATCTACGCCGGCAGGCCGGTGGAGGCGGGTGATATCGCCGTGCTCCGCCTGAGGCCGGATATGCGGGTGAAGGCCGGGGACGAGGTGATCCGCATGACGGACGCCGCCCAGCTGGAAAAGGCCCGTGCGCTGGCGATTCCGCCCATTCCGGCAGATATGACCCTGACCGCGCTGCCCGGACAGCCGCTGACGCTGACCGTCACCGACGGCGAAAGCTGGGCAACGGCGCAGGGGGAAACGGTCAGTCAGGCCCAGAAGCGGGCCATGACCGCGGAGGATGCACGCCGCAGTCTGGAAAAGACCGGCGATACGCCCTTCTGCCTGCGGGAGATGACGGTGGAGACGGAGAACGCCTTTGTGCCTGTCTCCGCGCTCAATGCCCTGCGCCGCGAAGCGCTGGACAAGCTGGCGCAGCTGCGGACGGAGGCCTTTGCCCGTCCCGCCGTGCAGGAGAGGGCGGAGGATCCCCTGATCCTGCCCTCCGGCGATGTGCCGGAGATGGTGATCTTCCGCACCCCGGAGCAGTACGGGGCGGTGAAGGATCTGGATGCGCGCCTTGTGTGGTATCCGGAGGACTGGCGGGAGGATGCGCTGGAGCGCGGCCTTGAAAAGCTGCCGGAGGGAATCTGGCTGCATCTGCCCATGGTGTGCGAGGAAGCCTCGCTGGAGATGATCCACAGCTTTGTGACCCGTCATCGGAAGAATCTGGGCGGCGTGGTGCTGGGCAGCGTGGGCCAAATGGGCCGGAAATGGCCCGTCTCCATGGGCGCAGGCACGGGCATACCGGTGATGAACCGCCGGGCCGCACAGCTTTTGTACGAGCAGGGATGCGAATTCATTACCGCATCGCCGGAGCTGACCTCCGCTGAGCTGAATGCGCTGATGAAGGGGCGTCCGCCCATGGTTGTGCCCGGCTACGGACGCACCCAGCTGATGCTTCTGCACCACTGCCCTGCCCGTACTTATCTGGGGCTGGAGAAGGGGCATAAGGCATGCCGGCTTTGCGATCAGCACAGCCCGGACAGTCTGGAGAATACCTGCCTGACCGACCGCAAGGGCTTCTCGTTCCCGCTGTTGCGGCTGAGGCTGCCCGAGGGCTGCCGGATCCGGCTGATGAACAGCCTGCCCACGGACAATGCCCGCAGGGTGCGCACCTCCGGGTGGAGCGCGCTGCATGAGCTGACCGACGAAACGGGCGCGGCTCTGGATCAGGCGGCGCAGCTGATCGGCGGCGGACAGGCTGATATGGAAACCACGGCAGGCCACTGGACGCGGCCTGTCGAGTGATACTGAACCATCGAGGATATTGTTATGATGAAAGAAAGAACCCTCCGGGTGCTGGAGTTTACCAAGATCCGCGATATGCTGGCTGAAAAGGCGCTGACGGAGATGGGCGCGGAGCGCTGCCGGGCGCTGACTCCCTCCTGCAATCTGTCCGAGGTAAAGGCGTGGCAGCAGGAGACGGAGGAGGCTGCGGTGATCCTGCAGTACATGGGCGGACATCCCATGGCGTCCTTCCAGGACGTGAGGCCCTTCCTGGCGCTGGCAGACAAGGGCGCGACGCTGTCGCCCCGGGCGCTGCTGAATATCGCCGAGCTCCTGCGGGCTTCCCGCACGGCAAGGGACGCGCTGGTGACGGAGCGGGACAACACGCCCATCCTCCGCAGCAAGGCGGAGGGGCTTTGCACGCTGCGTCATCTGGAGCAGGACATCACGGACGCCATCCTCTCCGAGGATGAAATCGCCGACCGGGCTTCCGCCGAGCTGATGAACATCCGCCGTCACCTCAGGGGCGCGACGGAGCGCATCAAGGAAAAGCTCAACCAGATGTGCCGCAGCGCGGCCTTCCAGAAGTACCTGCAGGACGCCATTGTCACCATGCGCAACGACCGTTATGTGCTGCAGGTGAAGGCGGAGTACCGCTCCAGCGTCCCGGGCCTGGTACATGATCAGTCCGCCTCCGGTGCGACGCTGTTCATCGAGCCCATGGCTGCGGTGGAAATGGGCAACGAACTCAAGCAGTGGGAGCTGAAGGAAAAGATTGAGATCGAGCGCATTCTGGCGGCGCTTTCCGCCGAGGTTGCGCCCTATGCTGCGCAGCTGCGGGATACCATTGATCTGCTGGCGGAGCTGGACTTTATCTTCGCCAAGGGTCTGCTATCCCGGGAGATGTTTGCCGTCACGCCCAGGCTGAACAGCGAAGGCCGCATCAACATCATCCGGGGCCGCCATCCGCTGATCGACCGGGAAAAGGTGGTGCCCTCCAACCTGTGGATGGGTACCGACTTTACCACGCTGGTGGTTACCGGTCCCAACACCGGCGGCAAGACGGTGACGCTCAAGACGGTGGGCCTGTTCACGCTGATGGCGCAGGCGGGATTGCAGATTCCTGCGGATATCGGTACGGAGCTGGCAGTGTTCGAGCAGGTGTTTGCTGATATCGGCGACGAGCAGTCCATTGAGCAGAGCCTGTCCACCTTCTCCAGTCATATGGTGAACATTGTCAGCATCATGCATGAGGTCACGCCCCGGGATCTGGTGCTGTTTGACGAATTGGGCGCGGGTACCGATCCCACCGAGGGCGCGGCGCTGGCACAGGCGATTCTGACAAGGCTGCTGCACATCCGCGTGCGGACGCTGGCGACCACCCATTACAGCGAGCTCAAGGCCTTCGCGCTGTCCACCAAGGGCGTGGAGAATGCCTCCGTGGAGTTTGACGTGGAGACCCTGCGGCCCACCTACCGGCTGTCCATCGGCGTGCCCGGAAAGTCCAACGCCTTTGAGATCAGCCGTAAGCTGGGTTTGCCTGAAAACTTGATCGACGCGGCGAAGGAGCTGCTGTCCGGCGACAGCATCCGCTTTGAGGACGTCATTGCCAATGCAGAGTACCATCGTCAGGTGGCCGAGCGCGAGCGGGAGATAGCCCGTCAGGCCAGCATGGAGACCATCAAACTGCGCGACGAGGCGGAAAAGCTGCGCCGGGAGATGGAGGAGCGCCGCGAATCCGCCATGCGCAAGGCCAAGGAGGATGCGCGACGCCTGATGGAGCAGACCCGCCGCGAGGCCGAAGGTATCATCAGCGACCTGAAGCGCATGAAGAAGGAGATGAAGTCTCCCGACGCGGAAACCAACGCCATCCGCAAGCGCATTGAGGCGGGCGTGGACAGCCTGTCCGAGGGCCTGACCAGGAAGGTGGAAAACACCATGCCGCCCAAGACTGTGAAGCCCGGCGATCAGGTGGAGATCCTGACGCTGGGGCAGAAGGGCACGGTGCTGTCCGCTCCGGACCAGAAGGGCGAGGTGCAGCTGCAGGCCGGCATCATGAAGTTCAAGGCGCATCTCAGCCAGCTGCGGCTGATCCGCCAGGAGCAGCCCAAGCAGAAGGCGGTGGTCAAGACCAACACCGCAGCCATGACCCGCACGGTCAAAATGGACTGCGACGTGCGCGGCATGACGCTGGACGAGGCCCTGAACGAGGTTGACCTGTACCTGAATCAGGCTGTGATGGCCGGTATGGGCGAGGTCAGCATCATCCACGGCAAGGGTACGGGCGTGCTGCGCAGCGGTATCCAGCAGCACCTGAAGCGCCATATGCTGGTGAAGGAATACCGGCTGGGCGTGTTCGGCGAGGGCGAGAGCGGCGTGACCATCGTGACGCTGAAGTAAGCCGGCGGGCTGTACATTTGATGGTTTTATTTCGGTTTGCAACAGGATTCGATCCGCGCCGTGCAGAAGGAAGGCGCGGGGTATAACGGAGGTGTGCTGCGGTGAAGGACAGGCCGTATATTCTGCTGGTAGACGACGATCCCAATATCAGCCGTCTGGTGCAGCTGTATCTGGAAAAGGAGGGCTTCGAGGTCAGGACGGCTGACCGGGGCGACGACGCGATGAACGTCTTCCGCAAGATGCCGCCGGATCTGATGCTGCTGGACGTGATGCTCCCCGGTCTGGACGGCTGGCAGGTGCTCAAGGCCGTGCGCAAGAGCAGCAGTATTCCGATTATTATGCTCACAGCCAAGGACGAGACCTTCGACAAGGTGCTGGGGCTGGAGCTGGGCGCGGACGACTACGTCACCAAGCCCTTTGATTCCAAGGAACTGGTGGCCCGCGTGAAGGCTGTGCTCCGCCGCACTCAGGGCGCGGAGGAGGAGAAGCAGGAGGGTTTGTCCTTCCCCGGTCTCACTGTCAGCCAGAGCCAGTACGAGGTGCACTACGAGGGCCGCAAGATCGACATGCCGCCCAAGGAGCTGGAGGTATTGTACTTCCTTGCCGCTCATCAGAATCAGGTTTTCACCCGCGAGCAGCTGCTGGAGCAGGTGTGGGGCTTCGATTTCTACGGCGACAGCCGCACGGTGGACGTACATATCAAGCGCCTGCGGGAGAAGCTGCAGGGCAGCGAGAAGTACGGCTGGTGCATAAAAACAGTATGGGGCGTAGGCTACAAGTTTGAGCTGAAGTAACGAGGAGTCGGCATGTTCAAACGGATTATGGCAGTGGTCATGGCGGTGATCCTGATGGTGACGGTCTCCCTGACCGTCGTCAGCAGCGTAACGCTGCGCAACCAGCAGGTCAACAGCCGTCTGGAGGCGCTGACCAAGGAGGCGCGGGAGATCGCCTATCTGGCGTCGCGGATGAACAGCGGCGGTACCCTCAGCTACTTTTTCGGCGGAGAAAACACGCTGAGCGCTTACATATCATGGAAGGCGCAGCAGGTCTATGCGGAGTACGGCGCATACATCGTCATAGTGGACAGGCGCGGCAGGATCATGGACAACATGAACCTGACCACTGAGACCAACCCGGATTTTGCCGCGTCGCTGGACGGCTGGGAGATTACCCAGGCGCTGGCGCTGCTGCTCAGCGGTGAGGAAATTTCCCTGCGCATGACGGTGGGTGATCTGGCTACCTTCACGGTGGGCGTGCCCTTTATGCAGCACGACGTGGTGCTGGGCGCGGTGCTGATGCAGACCCCTGTGCAGCAGATCGAGGCTGAGGCGGGTGCGCTGATCATGAACGTGATCCTCATCGCCCTTGGCGCGATTCTGGCGGCGGCGCTGGGCATCTTCCTGTGTGTATGGGTGATGATGCGCCCCCTGAACGAGCTGACCCGGGCCTCCCGGGCCATGGCTGGGGGGGATTTCAACGCCCGGGTAAATACGGACGCAGGCACGCCGGAGATTACGGAACTGGCGGCTGCATTCAACTCCATGGCGGACAAGCTGGGCGAGGTGGAAAGCAACCGGCGGGAGTTTGTGGCCAATGTGAGCCACGAGCTGCGCAGTCCCATCACGTCCATCCGCGGCTTTGTGGAGGGCATGGAGGACGGCACCATCCCGCCGGAGGAGCATCCGCGGTATCTGGCGCTGGTGGGAGACGAAACACGCCGCCTGTCCAAGCTGATCGGCGATCTGCTGGCGCTGTCCCGGCTGGAGCGGGAGGACGTGGCGCTGGATTATTCCGACTTTGATATGAACGAGATGCTGCGCCGGGCCATCATCCGAAGGGTCAATGATCTGGAGGAGAAGCAGATGGAGATCGACTGCCGCTTCTGCGAGGGCGCGTGCATGGTGCATGCGGACAGCGACCGGATCGAGCAGGTGGTGGTGAACCTGCTGGACAACGCCGTCAAGTTTACGCCCGCAGGCGGGCAGATCACCCTGACGACGGAGGAAAGCCGGGGCGTGGTGACCGTGACCATTCAGGATAACGGCGCGGGCATCCTGCCGCAGGACAGGCCGAGGGTGTTCGAGCGGTTCTTTACGGCGGACAGGGCGCATACCGCCGGCAAGGGTACGGGTCTGGGGCTGTCCATCTGCCAGAGAATCATGGAGATGCACGGTCAGCGTATCTGGCTCAAGGATACGCAGGAGGGCGCAGCCTTCGCTTTCACGCTGGAGAAGGCGGAACGCTGACGTGGATACAGGGAGGAACGGAAGATGAGGGAGCTGACGGAAATCCGCATGGATCTGGATCAGGTGGACCGGGAGATTGTGGCGCTGTTTGAAAAGCGCATGGGTCTTGCCGCGCAGGTAGCGGAGTACAAGATTGCAAAGGGCATGCCGGTGCTGGACCGCTCCCGGGAGGATATGGTGCTTCAATCCCGCATGTCCATGCTGGAGGACGGCCGTTTTGCGCCCGGCGTGCGGGAGCTTTTCGAATGCCTGATGGCGCTGAGCCGCCGCGAGCAGGAACGCCTTGTAAAGGAGGCGGAGCAATGCTGACCCGACACATTTTCATCATCGGCATGCCGGGCAGCGGCAAGAGCAGTCTGGGCCGCAGGGTGGCCAATAATCTGCGCCTGCCCTATGTGGATATGGACGCGCGCATCACCCAGGCGCTGGGCTGCACCACCCAGGAGATCTTCGACCGCTACGGCGAGCAGGCCTTCCGCAATGCGGAGACCAACATGCTCATCCAGCTGACCCGGGAGGAGCCCAGCATCGTGTCCACCGGCGGCGGCACGGTGCTGCGGGAGAACAACCGCACCATCATGCGCAATCACGGCGTGATTGTCCTGATTGACCGCCCGCTGGAGGACATTATGTCCGATATCAAGCTGGATCGCCGTCCGCTGCTGGCCCAGAAGGGTCTGGGCGAGGTGGAACGGCTGTATCACGAACGCATTGAGATTTATCGCTCCGTGGCGGACGCGGTGCTGGACAACGGCCACGGCTATCATGCCGGCATGTACGGGCTGGAGAAGCTGATCCGCACCATGTTCAACGTGTGAGCGCAAGGAGGCACCACCGATGGATTATCAGTTTGAGCTCGTAGGCAAGATCGGCTCCATGGCGCTGATCCGCCGCGAGGACAAGGATATCGACTACAATATTTTTTCCCGTCTGGGCAGCGAGCTGAAGCCCGGCATGATCTGGGTCACCTCCGGCGCCACGGAGATCGGCCGTCTTGACTATATCAAGCGCACCGGGTGCGAGCTGTCCGGCGATCCCCTGCAGGACAAGACCGACTACGCCGCCCAGGGCCAGAGCATCCTGATGCAGAACTACCGGCAGTTTATTGCGCCGGAGTACGGCGTGAGGCAGCTGCTGGTGGAGCATCCCCACTTCAACGATCCGGAGAAGCGGGAGCACATCCGCAAGCTGCTGATCCGCGCCGCCCAGCAGAAGACCATCCCCATCGTGAACTACAACGACCCCGTCTGCGACGAGGAGAACCGCAAGATGGAGCTGGCCACCCGCCGTCAGATGGGCGGACTGGCCTACGAATGTGTGGATAACGACGAAACCGCCGCCGTTATCGCCGATCTGGTCAAGGCGAAGACGCTGGTGCTGATGACCTCCACCGAGGGCATTTATCAGAATCCTGCCGATCCCTCCACGCTGGTGAGGGACGTGACAGGCAAAACTTACGAGGAAGTGGAAAATGCCGTGCGCAAGCTGCAGGCCAACTGCATCGGCGCCAGCCGTGCGGGAGCCAACGGCGCAAGGGCCAAGCTGGAGTACGCCCTGCAGTCCGTGAAGGGCGGCACCACGGTGATCATCGGCCATGCCCGCCACCGCCTCAGCGACCTGGTGAACGGCCGCGTGGCCTGCACCCGTATCGGAGTGGAATGATGAACCGGCAGCTGTACGAAGCCATCGGCTTCTTCACGGAGGAAAAGCGCATCATGCCCTGCCTCAGCGTCACCTGCGGCACGGCGGATACGGAGCATTACGCCCTGCGCGGCGTGATGAACGAAACGGGCGATCCCCTGACGGAGGACGCGCTGTTTGATCTGGCCAGTCTGACCAAGCTCTTTACCGGACTTCTGGTGATGAAGCTCTGCGAGGAGGGCAGGCTGGATCTGCACGCCTTCGTCACCCGGTACGCGCCGCAGTTTCGTCGGCTTGGGCTGGTGACGGTGGATCAGCTGTTGGGGTTTGAGACCGGCCTTGCCACGCCCCAGCGGGTGGATACCCAGCCCACGGCGGAGGCGGCCCGGCTGCAGCTGGAGGGCATCGTTCCCCAGCCGGTAAGCGGCAGGCACTACTCGGACATGCATGCCATGGTGCTCAAGTACGTCGTCGAGGGCGCGGGCGGCAGGAGCTATGAGCGGCTGGTCAAAGAAAAAATCCTTCAGCCGCTGGGCATGAAGGAT
Organism: Clostridia bacterium; assembly: GCA_017471885.1. Classification (GTDB taxonomy): domain Bacteria; phylum Bacillota; class Clostridia; order Christensenellales; family Aristaeellaceae; genus UBA11524. Next base: position 16,264 of record JAFURI010000057.1, read on the forward strand.
ACCTTCTGCATTGTGCCGGAGAAGGAACGGAGCCGGTGCGTCAGCTTTAACGGCGAGCATCGCATCGAGCGGGAGAAATACGTGCTACGGGACAATGTGCTTCCCGGCATGCCCCATGATCCCAAGGCGCTGCGGCTGTGGCCGGAAACATGCGGCCATGCGGGCATGTTCTCCACGCGGCGGGATATGGTAAAGCTGTGTCAGGGCCTGCTGCAGGGGAAGGTTGTCAGCCGGGAGAGCCTGTTGCACATGGCGGAGAACCGTACCGGGAAAAAGCTGCGGGAGGGCGTGTATACCCAGTATCTGAGCAGCCAATGCTATGTGAAGCACCCGCAGCAGTACTACTCGGAGATTCCCGTGTACATGAGCGACAGGGCCATCGGCCTGTCAGGCTTTACAGGGCATCATCTGGCGGTGGACATGGAGCGGGGGATCTTCACCCTGTTCCTGGGCAACCGGGTTATGAACCGCCTGACCGTGCTGCTGCCCGGCGAAGGCAGGAGCCTTGAGGACTGGGGACTGAATCCTGACGGCACGGGTGAAATCACGTGGACGGACGGGAGCCGGGTACCTTCCTCGGTGAACTATGTGCACCAGAAGGATGCGCATCTGCACAGCGTTGTGCAGCAGGTGCTGGGTCTTGAACGGTGGACGAAGCCGGGCAGTGAATGGACATAAGCTCTGCCAGCTGCTCTGCCTGAGCCGGTCGGGTCAGCATGGGCATCAGACCGGTGCATTCCCGGGCGCAGGCCACGTCCTCGGTTTCATTGAGCAGATCGGACTGCTTACCGTTTTTCATGGGATCAACCTCCTTTACGGCTAACAGCATGCCCTGAAAAGGGCCTTAGCAAACGGACGGCTTTATGGAAGCCGTCCGTTTTGCCGTCTGCGGGCAGGATGGAATTTCCTGCGCCGCAGGGTTGCAAATCCGTCGGAAATACCGTATAATGAAAATGGTCAAAGAAAGTCAGAATATCAACAAGCGAGGATTGACCATGAGGCTGAGCGATTCCATCGAAACCTTTATCAAGGCGCTGATGACGGAGGAGGAAACCTCCGTGGAGCTGAAGCGCAATGAGCTGGCGGAGTACTTCGGCTGCGCGCCGAGCCAGATTAATTATGTGCTGGCGACGCGATTCACGCTGGACGACGGTTATATCACCGAATCGCGTCGGGGCGGGGGCGGCTACATCCGCATTGTACGGGTGGTGAACAGCGCCAGTCAGCAGCTGACGTACCTGATCAACGAGCGCATCGGCCAGGCCATCACCGAGGCGGAGGCCGTGCGGCTGATCGCCCAGCTGGTGGAGCGGAAGATGATCACCCCCGGCGAGGGTGGTATCATGCGCGCGGCAGTATCCGCGCCGGCGCTGTCCCTGCCCATGACCGACGCCATGAAGGACGCGCAGCGCGCCCGGAGTCTGAAGGCGATGCTTACTGCCGTGGTCCGTCAGGCCCGCGGCTGAACCGGAAAGGATGTTTATCAGATGCTTTGTGAGGAATGCAAGGTCAACGAGGCGACCTATACCCTGTCCGTCATGATGGGGGATGAGGTCAAAACCCGTCATCTGTGCGGGGAATGCATGGCGAAAATGAACATGACGCTGAACAGCGGCAATATCAAGAATCTGCTCAGCTCCATACTTTCCGCCATTACGGGGAATGATACCCCTGCGGAGAAGCAGCAGGAGGTGGTGTGTCCCCGCTGCCGTACCACGCTGAGTCAGTTTACCAAGTCGGGCCATCTGGGCTGTCCGGGGTGCTACGAGGCTTTCCATGAGCAGCTGCAGCCGATGCTTTTGCAGATTCACGGCCGCGTGCAGCATGCAGGCCGTCAGCCTCTGGCGACGGAGGACGCCCAGCGCGCCCGCAGCCGTCAGGAGCAGCTGACCCGGCTGATGGAGCAGGCCGTGGCGCTGGAGGACTTTGAGACCGCCGCCCAGCTGCGCGATCAGCTGCGGGCGCTGGCGGCAAAGGAGGCGCAGGCATGACGAACGGAACAGTACTGTCCTCCCGGGTGCGCCTGGCCAGGAATTATGAGGATCTGCCCTTCGATACGGGCAAAAAGCCGGAGGAGGCCGCTACCTGCATCAGCCGCACAGCCAACGCGCTGGCGTTGTCGGGGCTGGGCGACGGCTTCCAGCTGATCCGCCTGAACACGCTGACCGATACCCAGCGCAAGGCGCTGGCGGAAAGCAGGCTGATCAGCAAGGATCTCTTGCGTGAACCGGAAACGGCGGCGGTGCTTCTGCGCCACGAGGATGCGGTGTCTGTGATGATCAACGAGGAGGATCATCTGCGGATTCAGGCCGTGCGGCCGGGGCTTGACCTGCTGGGAGCGGCGTCGGCCTGCTTCCGCGTGGACGATGCGCTGAGCCGGCAGGTCGCCTTTGCCTTTGACAAGCAGCTGGGCTATCTCACCGCCTGTCCCACCAATACCGGCACCGGCATGCGGGCATCGCTGCTGATGCACCTGCCCATGCTTACCGTCTGCAAGCAGATGGGCAACGTGGGGCAGATTGTAGCCAAGGTGGGTCTGACCATCCGCGGCGTATACGGTGAGGGCAACGAGGCGCTGGGTAATCTGTACCAGGTATCCAATCAGGTGACGCTGGGCCGCACGGAGCAGGAGCTGATCAGCGCGGTGACGGCGGTGGGGCATCAGCTGAAGGACATGGAGGCTGTATTGCGGGAGAAGACCTTTACCACCAGCCGGGTGACGCTGGAGGATACCATCTTCCGCGCGTGGGGACTGATGAAGTTTGCCCGTATCATGCCGCTGAAGGAGTTCTTCAAGCATTGGAGCGGCGTGCGGCTGGGCGCGGAGCTGGGGCTTCTGCCTGTGTCGCTGGAAACGGTGGACGCGCTGCTGGAGCAGTGTCAGGACGCGAATCTGCAGGCGCAGGCGGAAACCACCCTTTCCGGCATCCTGCTGGATGCAAAGCGTGCGCTGACCATCCGCAAGGCGCTGAAGTGACTGGGACGCCGGAGCATGCCTGCTCCTATGGCGATGACGACAAGATGCAGGAAGACCGCGTCTCCTGCAAGGAGGCATATAGATGGCAATATTCGGACGATTTACGGAGCGCGCCCAGCGGGCGCTGGCCTCCGCCCAGCGTGCGGCTGCGGAGATGAAGCAGCCCTATGTGGGCACGGAGCATATTCTGCTGGGTCTTCTGCGGGAGGGCGACGTGCCCCCGGCCATGGAGGGCCGGGTGACGGAGGAGGCCGTGCGGGAAATGATGTCTTCCGGCGGCGAGACCCATCTGCTGACCGGCTCGCCCCGGTTTGAGCTGACGCCCCGGGCAAAGAAGCTGCTGGAGCTGTCCATTCTGGAGAGCCGCAAGCTGGGCCAGACCTACGTCAGTGTGGAGCATTTCTGGCTGGCGATCCTCCGGGAGGGGGACGGCGTGGCGGGGAGCATCCTGCGTCAGCTTGGCGTGGATTTTGACCGGGCGCGGCAGGAACTGATCCAGCGCATCCGCATGGAGCATACCGCCGGCGGCAGGCCTGACGAGGGCGAGCGGGAGAACGGTCCGGGCAAGGAAAAGCGGGACGCGCAGGCCCTGACCCAGTACACCCGCGATCTGACCCGTGCCGCCGAGAACAGCGAGCTGGATCCGGTGATCGGCCGGGACAAGGAGATCCAGCGCATTATCCAGATTCTTATCCGCCGCACCAAGAACAATCCTGTGCTCATCGGCGAGCCGGGCGTGGGTAAATCCGCCGTGGTGGAAGGACTGGCCCAGCGCATCGTGCAGGGGAATATCCCGGAGATGCTGGTGGGCAAGCGCATCCTGTCGCTGGATATGGGCAGCATCGTGGCGGGCAGTAAGTACCGTGGCGAGTTTGAGGAGCGCATCAAGAACGTGCTGACCGAGGTGCGCAAGGCGGGAAACGTCCTGCTGTTCATCGATGAGATCCACACCATCGTGGGCGCTGGCTCCGCCGAGGGCAGCCTTGACGCGGCCAACATCATGAAGCCTGCGCTGGCAAGGGGCGAGGTGCAGTGCATCGGCGCAACCACGCTGGACGAGTACCGCAAGCATATCGAGAAGGACGCTGCGCTGGAGCGGCGTTTCCAGCCGGTCAATGTGGGCGAACCCAATGCAGAGGAGGCGCTCGCCATCCTCCATGGTCTGCGGGACCGCTATGAGGCGCATCACAAGGTACGTATTACCGACGAGGCGCTTTCGGCGGCGGTCACCCTGTCCGACCGCTACATTGCCGATCGCTATCTGCCGGACAAGGCCATCGACCTGATGGACGAGGCCTGCTCCCGCGTGCGCATTGAAACCTACACCGCGCCTCCGGACGTGAAGCAGCAGGAAAAGCAGCTGGAGACCCTGCTGATTGAAAAGAAGGACGCCATCAATCATCAGGATTTCGAGAAGGCCGCTTCCCTGCGCGATCAGGAACGCTGCCTCAGGCAGGAGATCGAGATGAAGCGCGCGGCGTGGAATCAGAAGCAGGCCGCCGCCAAGGACGTGGTCACCGAGGATGATATTGCCGAGGTGGTTGCCAGCTGGACGGGCATTCCCGCTCAGAAGATGACCCAGAGCGAAGCGGAACGCCTTCTGCATCTGGAGGACGTGCTCCACGGCCGGGTAATCGGTCAGGAGGAGGCGGTGGGCGCGGTAAGCCGGGCTATCCGCCGGGCCCGCGCAGGCCTCAAGGACCCCAAGCGGCCCATCGGCAGCTTCATCTTCCTGGGCCCCACCGGCGTGGGCAAGACCGAATTGTGCCGCGCGCTGGGCGAGGCCATGTTCGGCGACGAGGACTGCGTCATCCGCATCGACATGAGCGAATATATGGAGAAGCACACTACCTCCCGCCTGATGGGTTCGCCTCCCGGGTATGTGGGCTATGAGGAGGGCGGTCAGCTGACGGAGGCCGTGCGCCGCCGGCCTTACTCTGTGGTGCTTCTTGACGAGGTGGAAAAGGCTCATCCCGAGGTGTTCAACGTACTGCTGCAGATTCTGGAGGACGGCCGCCTCACCGACAATACGGGCCGGGTGGTCAGCTTCAAGAACACGATTATCGTCATGACCAGCAACGCAGGCGCGCATCAGATCGGCTCCGGGCGCAGCCTGGGCTTCGGCGCCAAGGCCATGGCGGAGGCTGCCAATTACGAGGCCATGAAGGAAGCGGTGATGAAGCAGGTAAAGGAACTGTTCCGGCCGGAATTCATCAACCGTGTGGACGAGCTGATCGTGTTCCATCCGCTGGGCGAGGAGCATATCCGCAGCATTGCCGGGCTGATGCTCTCCCAGGTAGCCAACCGCCTGGAGGAACGCGACGTGCACCTGATCTGGGACGAGGATGCGCTGCATCATCTTGCTGACGAGGGTTATGATCCCAAGTACGGCGCTCGCCCCCTGCGCCGGGTGATCCAGCGCACGGTGGAGGATACCCTCTCCGAGGAGCTGATTGCAGGCCGCATCGCGCTGGGCGATACCGTCAGCCTGAAGGTCAGGGACGGACACATCGCCGTGGAAAAGGACAGCGCAAAGGCATAATCCGCATAAAGAAAGGACCGCTTCGGCTTTAAAGAGCCGAAGCGGTCAGAACATCAATAAAGCCCGCAACCGCAAAGGCTCCTGCTTTTTAGCAGGAGCCTTTGCTTGCTGTGTTGACTGCGGCAGCAAATTCGGTCATTTACGTCTGTGTAAACTCCCTCATTTGCAGCCTTGTCGCCTTGCCTTGCAGACTTTTTGAAGCTCTGCAAAGCATCGACTTTGTCGATGCTTTGACCGGTTCGGCTTTACAGAGCCGAACCGGTCTTTGTTATGCCTGATCCTTTTCGATGCAGCGGATAATCGCCTGCGCCGCCAGCACCGAGCCTGCAGGGGAGGGATGATAATCGTCCGGCTGGTACAGATCGATCAGCCCCCGCGCAGCGGAGAAGGCCCGGCCTGCGTCGGCGACCAGCGCGCTGTTTTCCTCTGCAGCCTGATGATAAGCCGCGTACAGGGCTGCGTCCATTTCCTCATAGGTAAGGCCGGTGGAAGCCAGCTTTTCCGTACCGTCCCGGTAGGCCCATGTGGCGTAGAGCAGGGGCTTTGCGCCGTTTTGCCGGATAAGGCTGCACAGCTCCCGCACGCTGCGGCGGAAGGCCTCGCTCTCGGCGAAGGGGGCGCGGCTCTGCTCCTGCAGTACCACATAATCATATTTCTCGTTTTGCAGGGCAGGCAGGGTGCGTGCACCCAGCTCTGTTTCAGGATTCAGATGCTCCGCCAGCCGTGCGCCGCCCCGGGTGTGGGAGACTACTTCCCAGCCGGTCATAGCGGAAAGCAGCCGGGGCATGTCGTTGTAGTAGGTGAAGCTGTTGCCCAGCATCAGGATTCTCATGGCGTTTCCTCCTATGCAGCCTCAAAGGCACTTTCCGATCAGTTTTTTGTAGATGCGTTCCACCATCCACGGTTCGGTGGGGAGGGTCACGGCTTCCTCAAGGGTCAGCCAGCGCACGGCCTGATTCTCATCCGGCGCGACAATCAACGCCTCGTCTTCCTCAGCTTCCGCCAGATAAGTGACGTTCATATGCAGATGGGAGGGCACGTACGCGCCGCGTTTTTCGTGGCCGCATACCTGCAGCGTTTCCAGCGAGAAAACGTCGTCGCTGACCAGCCGCGCATGCCGGACGCCGGTTTCCTCCTGCAGCTCCCGCATGGCCACGGCGCGAAGATCCGCCTCGCCGTCGGCGTGACCGCCGATCCATGCCCAGGAGTCGTACAGGTTGTGGTAGGCCATCAGCACTTTGGTGCGCGGTGGATTGACCACCCACACCGAGGCGGAAAAGTGGGCCAAAAGATTGCTGCGCAAAAGGCAGTCATCGTTTTCGCGGATAAAGCGGAGCATGACCTCCTGGTCTTTTTCTTCCTGCTCGCAGCAGGGCTGATAGCGTTCGATCTCGCGGATCAGGCTCATGGCGCGTCTTCCTTTCGGGCGGATGATGGTATCAGCATAGCACGACACGGGGGAATAATCAAGCGGACGAAAAAATCCCCCGGCTGCATAAGGCCGGGGGAAAAAGGATGCTTACTGCTTCACGTCGGTTTCGACCACCGCAAGGGTGACCTCCAGATCCACATATTCGCCGTCTTCGGGAATCTGCTTCAGGTTCTCCAGATCGTCCAGACCCTCGGCCCGGTAGACCTTCACCTTCAGGGTATCGCCGGCCTTGTGGGCGGTGATGATTTCGCTCATCTGGTCAAAGGAGGTGATGACGGTGTCGTTCACGTCCACAATCACGTCGCCGGCCTTCATGCCCGCAGCTGCGGCGGGGCCGCCTTCTTCAACCTCCACCACGTACACGCCCTTGGGCAGCAGGCCCTGGGTAAACACGGAGGAGCGGAAGATGCTCTCCATATCGTTGACGGAGATGCCCATGCGGGGCTTGCCCGTCAGATCGCCGGTGGATTCGGCCGCGGCGGTTTCGCCGCCCTTGACCTCGGCGGTAAGCTGGCTGGTCAGCACTTCTTCGATCAGGGGCTTGGCGGCGTTGATCGGGATGCACATGCCGATGCCCTCGATGGTCGTACCGGAATAGGCGGAGCCGGTGTACTTCAGGGTGGGGATACCCATCAGTTCGCCCGTCACGGAGAACATGCCGCCGCCGCTGTTGCCGCTGTTGATGGCTGCGTCGGTCTGGATCATGGCGTTGGTGACGGTCTCCTTGCGGCCGTACTTGTCATAGTTGGTGGAGGACACGGCGCGGTTGAGGGCGGATACGATGCCCGTGGTCACAGTGCCGGAGAACTCCTCGCCCAGGGGATTGCCGATGCAGATGGCCCAGTCGCCCACCTGCAGGGTGTCGCTGTCGCCCAGCGCCACAGGCTCCAGGGGCAGATCAGGGGCGTAAACCACAGCCACGTCCAGGTTCTCGTCATAGGCGACGACGGCGGCGGGATATACGTCGGCTTCCTCCGCGCCGTCGCGCATCACGGTGATTTCAAGGCGGCTGTTGTCCTCGATGACATGATGGTTGGTCAGCACATAGCCCTTGCCGACCACCACGCCGGAGCCGGTGCCCGCCAGCACCTCCTGCACGGTATCCTGCGTGCGGCCGCTGCCATTGCCGTAGCCATAGCCGTAACCGAAGCCGTAGCCGAAGAAATCCTCCAGGCTGTTGCGGTTGGAGTAACGGACCTCCTGATAATTGCTCACGCCCACCACGCTGTCACGGACCTGCGCAATGGCGGCGGTGAAGGGGCTGGTGACCACCACCGTGGTCTCCTCCGCGACGGCGACGGGCTGGCTGGTCAGGGTGACGGCAGAGCCGACCATGACGCATACCATCGCCACAGCGATATAACCTAACAGATGCTTCTTCCAGTTGAACTTCATCAACATAACCTCCTCTTGTATTGATGACTGAAGTATACAGGGCAAATTTGTCCCTGTCGTGAACGGATTATGAACAAATGCACGGAAATCATGACTGGTTGATCCAATGCTGGAAAATGTAAACCAACACAGATTGCAGCACGGAAGCAATCAGGCAGAACAGCACCAGCAGAGGCTGGAAAAGACCTGTAAGGGAAACTGTCATGCAGGCTGCAAGCATCAGGATAATGAGCAGCGCACAGATCCGGAATTTTCCGCGCTCTGCCGCCATGACAGCGGAGACGGAGGGAATCTGGCAGAGCAGGAAAAGCGTGACTGCCGGCAGGAAGGGATGGGGCAGACAGCGGATGAACAGCGCCGCCGTCAGCATCAGCAGCAGACAGCACAGGACGCTGCACCGGTATCTGCGCTTCATGCGCGAATGACGGTGCAGGAGCACGTCGTGCAGAGCCGTCAGCGCAATGTACAGCCCCGGAGCCTCCGGGGAAGGCGGAATCAGCTGAGGCGCGCTGCCGGGAAGCTCTGAAATGGATACATGCAGATCAGCGCCCGATGGCATTTCTTCCGAGGCTACGGTTGTGATCTCAAACGTTCCATCCTGCCGGAGATGGTCAAGGCTTGTCAGCACAGCGGTATTGGGCAGCGCCTGTATCAGCAGACTGCCCAGGTAAGTCATCGGCTCTGTGCCGTTTTCGCCTGTGAGAGCGGTGGCCAGGCCGCAGGCGGAGGATTCGGCTGCGGTCAGCGCGTGCCGATCCTCCTGCGTCATGGGCCGCGGCTCGCCGTCAAGAATCAGCGGGCAGCGGGAGGCAAGCACATCAGGCGGAGCAAGGCAGAACATACGGCGCTGCTTGCCGTCCCTGACAATGCGCATCAGCACGCCCTGTTCCTCTCTCTCCTCCAGCACAGGCCGGCTCAGACGGAGGTTCTCCGGGTGGATGCGCATAGACCGGGCCAGCGCGTACAGCGCTTCGGGCGCATCGGTCAGATCCGCCATGACGGCGGCGGCACAGCCCATCAGCAATACGGCAGAGGAGGATTTCAGGCCGGATACGGGCTCGGGCCGGAGAGGCAGACGGATCTGCTCCACGCCCGGACCCAGCGTCAGCAGCGACGAATCCACTGCCACTGTGCATAACCGGCTGCGGTCAAGGCCGCGGAGCGTCCAGCCCTGAGGCAGAGCCTGCCGGAGCCGGGCAAGCACATGATTGGGCAGGCTGCGGACAGCGGGCATGGGTATCCTCCCTTTCTTTATCGGATCAGACCGGGATTGCGAAGGAACTCGCCGCCCCAGTAGATATCGCCGGACAGGCTGCCGGGCATATCGCCCTCAAAATAAAAGCGGACGCGATCCACCTGCGCTGCATCGCACAGGGTATTGACAAGGCTGTAGCACAGGAGCGTTTCGTTTTTGTCAGAGGCGCTGACAGCCTGCGCGAAGTTGCCGGACAGGTTGACCAGCAGCGTTCCGTCCTTCAGGGCAAGGCCGAGGACGTCCGCAGAGCCCAGATCCTGAGGCAGTGCGGAGACGAGTCCCCGGGCGGATTCATCCGCATCGGGGCCGGCCATCAGCTCGGTGACCAGCGCACGGAGACTGGCGCACTCATCGTGAGGAACGGCGCGGAGCACGGGCGTGAGCAGGCTGCCGTCGGAAAAGTACAGGGTGACCTGATTCATCAGGCATCCGCTGAAATGATGGCGGCTGATCAGTCCGTCAGGGAAGAGCGTGGAGCCGTGGATGGGGCTGTAGAGGCCATCCAGCAGGGTGTCGCCGGAGTAGATATGTACCCTTGACACCGAGGGGATGAAGGTGACCAGCGTACGGTGTACTGCGCCGAGGAACACTGTGGGATCAAGCCCCTCCAGCTGCAGCGTCTCCTCCAGCCCCGCGTTGAAGCGAAGGGTCAGCATGCGGCCGCCGTCCTCCAGATCATTCACGATGGGATCCACGTTCAGCAGCCTGCCGAGGCTGGGCATCCGGGCCGCGCCGCTGACGTACTGCGCACCGTCGGAAAGGGCGTTGACCAGCACCAGCGCCAGCTGCCGGGGATCCTGACCGGGGAAGGAAAGGCTGCGGGTTTCGGGAACGAAGCCGCTGCCGTCCTCCAGCGGGAAGTACAGCGTCACCGTGGCGCTGACAGGCGTGCCGGAGGGCGATTCACCCAGCGGAGGCCTGCGGGCGTCCATCTGCTCCCACAGTACGGGAAGCTCCCCGCCGGGAATGGCGGAAATAGTACCCAACGGCAGACTGCCGGTGATATCCATGGCCACGGCCTGATCGGCGATGAGGATGTTCACTGCGTCCACGTCCGGCAGCTCCGTCATGGTGGCGGCGATGGACAGGCACACGGTGTACAGGTTGGAGTAGGAAAGCTGCAGGGCCGAGGAGGCCAGATTCACTGTGCAGACGCCTCCGGCAATCTCCACCGGATTCCGGCTGTGCAGCGCAAGCGTGGCGACGGTGCCGTAGTTCAGCGCGCGTACGTCGTCGTTGGTGGGAAAGGAAAGCAGCGCCTCCAGAATGGTCCGGGCAGGATGCACGTCGTAGCGCAGCTCCAGCGGCACATACTGCACGATAAGCCTCTGACCGCTGCGGTTGGGCAGGTGCAGCGCTGCGGAGGCTGTATAGGCCAGGCCGCTGTCGTCTGTGGGCGCGTCATAGGGGTTCTCTGCAGGGGACAGGGCCTCGTAGCGGACGGAGGCGGCGGGCTGGGCGGCGCAGGAGGAGAGCAGCAGCGTCAGCGCTGTCAGCAGGAGAATCAGGCGTTTCATGGGGTCACCTCCAGCCAGCCTGTCAGGCTGTCAAGGGTGATGCGCCACAGCCCGTTTTCCCGCGTCAGGCGCAGGATGCTGCCGGTTTTGTCCACCTGACGTCCGTCCTCAAGGCGCAGGGATGCGTCGCACACGAAGGCGGCGGTCTGTCCATACTGGGAGACGGAGCCTGTGGAGCAGGCGTACTCCGTCAGGGCGGGCAAAGCGTCCATGGCGGCCACAAAGCTCTCATAGGAGGGGCGGCTTGCGTTCAGGGTCTGATCCACGCGGATCAGATAGTGATACAGGCGCTGCCAGTCCTGCTGGCGGCACAGCTGCAGGATTACGTTCATGGTGGTGTGGGGCGTGAGCAGCAGGCTTTCGTCCCGGCCGAAGGGCTCGGTCAGGCCGCTTTCGCCGGTGAGAAAGTACCGCTTCTCCAGCCGGAGGCTGCCGGTCATGGCGGCGTCCTGCTGCACAAGAATCTGCACCTGATCCACGTCGCAGTTCTCGGTGACGGTGGCGGCGATGCTTTGCATGCACAGACGGCGGCGGAGGATGGCGTCCCGGGTGGAATAGGTTGCGATGACTTCGTCCGGGTAGGGATTCATGATTTCCTTGCTCAGCGTGACGAACAGCGTTCTGCCCTGCCGGGAGGCGGACAGCACCTGCACGCCTGCGGGGAACAGGCTGGTCAGATCCAGGCCGGAGGGGCCGCTGACCAGCGCGGAGAGCAGAGCCTGCTCGTAGGGCTTGTTGGCGGACTGGGTTACCACTCTGTATTCGGCTGCCAGATAGGGCTCGTCCATGTAGCGGAAGTACAGCGCGGCGGTTTCCTGCCGGTTCATTTCCTCCGGGGGACTGGCGTCGGGCAGCTGGGCGCGCACGCCGGGGATCATGGTGGACAGGGCGCCCACGGGCGAAGTCTGCTGCGTGCAGGAGGAGAGCAGCATCAGCAGCATCAGCATAAGGGTCAGGATCCGCAGCTTCATGCCGTGCCCTCCTTTTTGTTCATGGGAAGCCGCACGGTGAACAGGCTGCCCTCGCCGGGCTTGCTGTTGACGGATACCGTGCCGCCGTGGAGCGTCACCATCTGCCGCACAATGGAAAGACCAAGACCGGTGCCGCCGGTTTCGCGGGAGCGGGCCTTGTCCACACGGTAGAAGCGGTCGAAGATGTGGGACAGATCCGCCTGAGGAATGCCCACACCGTCGTCGGCCACCATGAGGATCAGGGTGCTGTCCTCGGTGTAGAGCATCACGGATACGTGGCCGCCGTCGGGGGTGTACTTCAGGGCGTTTTCGGTCAGGTTGTAGATGACCTGTCCCAGCTTGGAGCTGTCAGCCTGCATGGTGATATCCGGCTGGATGCTGCCCTCCAGCGTCAGCGCGCGCTGCTCGGCAGAGGGCTGCAGCAGGCGGAGGGTTTCCTCGGTGAGGGCGGATACGTCCACGGGCTCCAGCTTCAGGGACAGGGAATGATCGTCGTTCTGGGTCAGGGTCAGCAGATCGGTGATGATGCTGGTCAGCCGGTCGATTTCGTGGTTCATGTCCTGCATGAATTCCTGCTGAAGCTCCTTGGGCATATCCGGCTGATACATCATGCTCTCCAGCAGGATTTTCATGGTGGCCATGGGGGTTTTCAGCTCATGGGAGGCGTTGGAAACGAACTGATTTCGGCTGTGGTCGATGCTTTCCAGCTGGGCCGCCATGGCGTTGTAGCTCTCTGCCAGCTCGCGCAATTCGCCGGAGCCGCGCACGCGGGTACGTACGGAAAGATCGCCCTTGGTCATCTTGCGGATGGAGGAGGTGAGGGAGGAGATGGGGCGGGTGATGATCTGGGAGAACACCAGCGCCACCGTCAGCGCGACGCCTGCCACTGCGAGGAATACGGTGATCAGCCGCTCCTGCACCCGGGCGAGGCTTTCCATCATCTCCTGCACGGGGCTTACCAGCACCAGCGCACCGGTGCGGCCGTTCAGCTCCATGGCTGCGCTGACCACCGCCACATAGCTGGAGGGGTCAGATTCCAGCGTGCTTTCCTGCATGGTGTGGATGCCCCAGGCGGAGCTTTCGCCTCCGTTGAGGATGGCCAGCACCTCCGGCAGCTGCAGCCGGGTACCGCTGAGCAGCGCGTAGCTGTCAGCCTGCACCTTGCCGTCAGCGTCCACCAGCAGCACGCGGCCGCCCATATCGCCCGAGGCCGTCACGATGGTCTCGTGCAGCGCGGAGGTACGGGCGGAAGCCAAAAGAGGCGCAGCCGTCGAGGCCAGCTTTTCAACAGAAAGGCTGTCCTGACGGATGCGCTGCTCATACAGATAATTGCTGACAAGGTTGGTAAGAGAGGAGGCCATGACGGCGAAGGATACGCCCACGATCAGCAGGAACGCCAGCAGGATCTTCCAGCGGATGCTGGAAAAGGGCGAATGTTTAGTCCTTGTCCGTGAAATAGTAACCAACTCCCCACTTGGTGAAGATGAACTCCGGCTGAGAGGTATTGCGCTCGATCTTTTCCCTCAGGCGGCGGATGTGCACGTCCACGGTGCGGGCGTCGCCGGTGTAATCGTACTTCCAGATGGTTTCCAGCATCTGCTCGCGGCTGAACACCTTGCCTCGGTTGGACATGAACAGCTGCAGCAGATCAAACTCCTTGGCGGTCAGCTTCACCTCGCGGCCGGCCAGCGTCACCGTGCGCTTGACCAGATTGACCTCCATGTCCCGCACGCGGATAACCTTCTTCTCCTCCACGGGCTGGGAGCCGCCGGCGCGGCGCAGAATGGTCTTGATGCGCGCCTTGACCTCCAGAATGTTGAAGGGCTTGGTCATATAATCGTCCGCGCCGTACTCAAGGCCCAGGATCTTGTCCATATCCTCGCCCTTGGCGGTGAGCATGATGATCGGCACATTGGAGTGCTCGCGGATGCGCTGGCACACGCTGATGCCGTCCAGCTTGGGGAGCATCACGTCCAGCAGGATCATATCATAAGGCTGGGCGAAGAAACGGGCCAGCGCTTCCTCACCGTCAGTGGCGCTGTCGGTTTCGTAGCCTTCCTGCTCCAGCGTATATTTGAGACCCTTGAGGATCAAAGGCTCGTCGTCAACCAGAAGAATTCGCTTGCCCATGCAGTAACACCATCCTATGTATTCCGGCTTCCGCTGCGGGGCGGGCGCCGGGGAGTAGCAGCGGACGGAATGAAATATCCCTCTGCGCTGCGGTATCCTCCGGCGTATGGAGATAATCCTGCCGGAAGACAGATGAATACTGTTTACATTGTAGAATAAAATGTAAGAAAAATCAAGTATATTTGAAACAAAATTGTCATATTTCAGAAGAAAAAACTTAGTTTGGACAGATTTCAGTCAGCTTTCCGTCAGCAATGCACACCTGCCGGCCTGCGCGGCGGGCGACTTTTTCATCATGGGTGATGAGCACGATGGTGCGGCCCTGCCGGTTCAGCTGATCCAGCAGAGCCAGCACGTCTCCTGTGGAAACGGGATCCAGATTGCCGGTGGGCTCGTCAGCCAGGATGAAGGCGGGGTCCCTTGCCAGCGCCCGGGCGATGGCGACGCGCTGCTGCTGGCCGCCGGAAAGCTGGGACGGGCGGTGGTGCAGCCGGTGGCCAAGCCCTACTTGCGTCAGCAGCTCCTCGGCCCGGCGGATTCTGTCCGGGCGGGGCATGCCGCAAAGCAGCAGGGGCAGGGCGGCGTTCTCCGCCGCCGTCAGCCGGGGCAGCAGCTGAAAGCCCTGGAATACAAAGCCTATTTCCTCGCCCCGGATCCGGGAAAGCTCCTTCTCCGAAAGGGCGGATACGTCCCGGCCCCGCAGGAAATAGGAGCCGGAGGTGGGCGCGTCAAGGCAGCCGAGGATGTTCATCAGCGTGCTTTTGCCGGAACCGCTGGGGCCGACGACGGCGGCGTATTCGCCCTGACGGACGTGCAGGTTCACGTCCTGCAGGGTATCCCCGCTGCCAGGATATCGCTTGTACAGGTGTTCGGTGCGGATCATACAGGCCTCCTCAAACAAAAAAAGTCCCGGCCATCAGTATGACCGGGACGGAGGCTTTGCTTGTATCAGATACGCTTGAAATATTCCTGCAGATTGCGGCCGGCCACACCCTCAAGGGCATCCTCACTGTAGCCCATGGCCCGCAGCTCGTTCAGAAGAGCGGGGATCATGCCGGCGTTCTCCAGCCCGGCGGGGCAGACTTCGATGCCGTCGAAATCGCTGCCGAAGCCCACGATTTCCGATCCGCCCATCTGGCATATGTAGTCGATATGCTCCGCCACCGTGCGTACGCTGGCCTTTCCGTCTTCAGACAGGAAGTGGGGGTAGAAGTTTACGCCCACATAGCCGCCGTACTGGATCATGGCCCGCAGCTGCTCGTCCGTCAGATTGCGGAAATGATCGCACAGGCTGCGCACGCAGGAGTGGCTGGCCATGGGAGGCCGCTCGCCCTTGCGGAACAGATCCCAGAAGCCTGCTTCGTTCAGGTGGGATACGTCCACCGCCATGCCGCAGCGCTGCATCTCGCGCACCACCTGCACGCCGTAGTCGCTCAGACCTTCCGTGCTGCGGGACTTGGCGCTGTGGGCGATGCGGGTGGAGTTGTTCCATGTAATGGCGGCCATGCGCACGCCCTTTTCACGCCAGCAGCGGACGGAGGCGATATCATCCTGAAACAATTCGCCGCCCTCGATGGACAGCATGAAGCAGCATTCCCCCTCCTTTGCATCGGAAGGATCATCCACCTGACGCAGCCCGGCAGATGTGAGCACGGGCAGCTGCGCCAGCTCATCCCGGGCCAGCGCTTCCGCATCCTGCCCCTTGGGGCCGGTCCACAGCGCCAGCGTCTGCAGGGAAACGCCGCCTTGACGCAATAGCGCCGGGGTGATCATCAGCGGATCGCCCGGCCTGGCCTTCGCCATGGCATAGAGGGTATCGGAGTGGGTATCGGCAATAAACATGACGCGTCACTTTCTTTCAAGGGGTTTTGTACCATGCGCAGGAGGCGGAACCTCCTGCCGGGGATCCTTACAGATCCGCGCCGTCCTCAATGGCGGCGATCATGTCGATGCGGCGCTGATGGCGGCCGCCCTCGAACTCGGCGGTGAGCCAGTGGGTGGCGATCATCTTGGCCAGATCCACGCCCACCACGCGGGCGCCCATGGTCAGGATGTTGCTGTTGTTGTGGCGCTTGCTCAATTCGGCGCTGTACACGTCGGAGCAGGTGCACACGCGCACGCCCTTCACCTTGCTGGCGGCGATGCCGATGCCGATGCCCGTGCCGCAGATGAGGATGCCGCGGTCGCATTCGCCCTCCGCCACAGCCTTGGCGGCGCGGTAGCCATAGATGGGATAATCGCAGGACACGGCTTCGTTGACGCCGAAGTCCTTGTAATCAAGCTCCATGGAGTCCAGAAGCTTCATGATTTCCTTCTTCATTTCAATGCCGGTATGGTCACAGGCCAGAGCAATCATGGGGACGCCTCCTTAATCAAATCAGAATGGACACAGTAAAAAATACGCCGCGCAGGGCATCAACTCCTGCCGGAGGTAAAAACCGTTTCCCATCCGGCGGGATGTGTGCTATAATATTGCAGTTAGAAAAGCATCAGGAGGATTCTATGTCGGAGCATCATTGTTCCTTATGTCATATCGGTCTGGAGAACGTCAGCGTCCAGCGGGGCGGACAGGTGCTGCTGCAGGACGTATCCATGCATGTGCACTGCGGTCAGCTGACGGTGCTGATCGGCCAGAACGGCGCGGGCAAGACCACCCTTGTGCGCGCGCTGCTGGGGGAAATGCCTCACGCCGGCGCCATCCGCCATGTGGATGATCATGGGCGGGATATCCCCCATGTGCGCATCGGCTATGTGCCCCAGCACCTGCATTTCGACCGGGAAATGCCTCTGACCGTGGAGGATTTCATGGCGGCCTCCTTCACCCGCAGGCCTGTGTGGACGGGTGTGAGCCGCCGCACGAAGCAGAAGGTGAGGGACGCGCTGGCGGCGGTCAATGCGGAGAATCTGGCGCAGCGGCAGCTGGGCCGCTGCTCCGGAGGCGAGCTGCAGCGCGTGCTGCTGGCGCTGGCTCTCAATCCTGCGCCGGATCTGCTGGTGCTGGACGAGCCCGTGTCCGGCGTGGATCAGAACGGCCTGAAGATGTTCCTTGATACGGTGCTGCGCCTGAAGGAAACCCGGCACATGGCGATCCTGCTGGTCAGCCATGATCTGCGGCTGGTCAGGGAATACGCCGACCATGTGGTGCTGCTGGACAAAACGGTTCTGTGCCAGGGAACGGCAGAAACGGTGTTTGCTACGCCGGAGTTTGAGACGGTGTTCGGCACGGGAAAGGAGGAAGGCTGATGGAGGCGATCTATGCCGTGATGGATCTGCTGCTGCCTATTGAGGCGCTGCAGTTCAGCTTCATGAAAAACGCCTTTCTCGCCATCCTGCTGCTCACGCCCCTGCTGGGGCTGCTGGGCACCATGGCGGTGAATCAGCAGATGGCCTTCTTTTCCGATGCGCTGGGCCACAGCGCGCTGACGGGCATCGGTCTGGGCATTGTGCTGGGCGTGAGCAGCGATCTGATGAGCATGCTGGTGTTCGGCGTGGTGTGGGCGATTCTGATCTGCCGCATCAAGCAGACGGGATCGGCGTCCACCGATACGGTGATTTCGGTTTTCTCCTCCACCTCCGTGGCGGCGGGCCTGCTGATTCTCTCCCGCGGCGGCGGATTCGCCCGGTATTCGTCGCTGCTTATCGGCGACGTGCTGGCGGTCACCCCTGCCGATCTGGGTTGGCTGGCGCTGGCGCTTATCGGCGGCACGGGGCTGTGGATCATGATGTACAACCATCTGCTTCTGTCCGGGGTCAACGTATCGCTGGCCCGCAGCCGGGGCGTGCATACCCGTGTGGTGGAGTGCGCCTTTGTGGTGCTGGTGGCCGTGGCAGTGATGCTGGCTATCCGCTGGGTGGGCGTGATGCTCATCAACGCTCTGCTGATTCTCCCTGCCGCTGCCGGGCGCAACCTTGCCCGCAACAGCCGTCAGCACGCGCTGTGGAGCGTGGGCATCGCTGTGGTCAGCGGCGTGGCGGGTCTGTTGTCCGCCTATTGGTGGGATACCAGCGCGGGCGCGGCCATCGTGCTGTATGCCGCGGCGTGCTACGGCGTGTCGCTGGCCTGCCGTGGGCTGATCCGCAGGTAAATCAAAAGTACGCAAGAGGAGGAATGCGCATGGAACGCATTCTGCTGCTGATGACCGCAGCCGGCTGGCCCGACGCCGCCGAGGCTGTGCGCAGCGCCCGGGAAAACGCCGCAGCGCCGGAACGGCTGACCTTCGGCCTGTCCCTGCGGGAGGAGCCGGACGAGGAGGGCCTCACCGCCATGCAGGCTGCAGGCGGGGTGCAGTTTCTTTGCCCCGGTACGGACGCGTGGAGCGAGGTGGAGATGCTCTGGCGGGGCGAGGGCTTCATCCTGATGGGCCATCCCGCCATGCGCTTCACCCGGCACTGGGATATGCACCTGCTTCACGCCCTGCGCCGGTGCAGGCGGGAGGGCTGGAACGCCTGTGTGCTGACGGGCTATCTGCCCCGCCCGGCGGATCCCATCGACGCGGTGTATCCTGTGGCTGCGGAGGGCTTTGATGCGGAGGGAAGGCTGTGCTTCCATCGCGGTACGGCGCTGCGATATGCCGTTTCGCCCCTGCGCAGCGCGTTCATCCATCCGGATTTCTGCTTTGCCTCCGCCGGATTCTTCCGGGAAATGGCGAGGGAGGGCGAAGCGCATCCCGCGTCGCCCCTGTTCCTGCGTGCTCACCGCTGCAAGTGGGAGGCCTACACGCTGCATCGTCCGCTGATGCAG
Organism: Clostridia bacterium; assembly: GCA_017471885.1. Lineage (GTDB taxonomy): Bacteria > Bacillota > Clostridia > Christensenellales > Aristaeellaceae > UBA11524. The sequence continues at coordinate 35,224 of JAFURI010000057.1, forward strand.
ATGAAGTGGGACTTCCCGCTCCCGACCGTCAGGGTGGATACGGATGAAGAAAATCAGCAGGGGAGCCTGACCCGGTTTGAGAAGCGCTTCAGTCTGCGCTTCCGGGAGCAGAAGCTGTCCGCCATGGCCCGGCAGGGCGTGTTTACGGCGGATCTCAGCTTCCCGGTGCAGCCTTCCGCGGCGGTTCGGCTGCAGGAGGCGGCGAGGGAAGTCCGTTCGCGCCGCAGCAGGGTGAATCCGCTGTGTGTGACGGCGTTCCTGTCTCATCCCCAGCCGGAGGACAGCCTGAAGGAAGAGTACATGAGCTGGTTTGCCCGGCTGGCCCGGCTGAAGAATCTGGCGCTGCTGGCCTATGCGGACGGCCCTTCCGTGCGCCAGCTGACGGCGATCCATCCCAATGTGCTGGAATACAAGCGCCGCTACGGTCTGCCGGTGGAGGAGGACGTGCCCGCCTCGCAGGCGCTGGATTATGTCCGGCTTTGCAAGCCCTTCCTGCTGGCCCAGAGCCGGGAGAAGATGCTGGGCCACAGCCACTATATCTGGCTGGATTTCGGCTACCTTCGCTATCCGGTGTACGAGGGCGCATCCCTGATCTGGAACGAGGTGTGCACGGACAAAATCACCATGGCCTCGGTGGAGGGCAGGCCTGATCCTTCCATGATCGTGATGCCCCAGCAGCATGTGCTGCCCCTGAGCCGAGAGATCACCGCCCTTTGCCAGACCTTCCGCGGCAAGAACGACCGGCTGCCCCAGGAGGAAAAGCTGTGGCAGGAACTGATTCAGGCGCATCCGGATATGTTCCGCCTGATCGAGCTGCCCGGGCGGCGCGAGCTGCTGACCATGGTGCTCACCAGCCGGGAAGAGGAATTCCACGCCCATATTTAAGGAGACAGTCATATGCGTATCGCTGATATTCTGCGGGACGACAGGGTGCATCTGTCCTGCGAGGTGTTCCCGCCCAAGAAGTTTGACGGTATCGCCCAGGCGAAGGAGACGGCTGCGGAGATTGCCCGGATGAATCCGGCCTTTATGTCGGTGACCTACGGCGCGGCGGGCTCCACGCCGGGGCATACGCTGGCCATTGCGGAGGCTGTGGCGGCGGAGGGCGTGACGCCCCTGTGTCATCTGACCTGCGTCCAGTCCTCCCGGGAGCATGTGCAGCATGTGCTGCGGGATATGCAGTCCGCAGGGATGGAAAACGTACTGGCGCTCCGGGGTGATTTGCCCCGGGAGGGCGAATGTCAGAAGGACTTCGCCTATGCCGCCGAGCTGGTGGAGTTCATTCACAGCCAGGGTGATTTCTGCGTGGGCGCGGCCTGCTATCCGGAGGGACATCCGGAGTGCCCCTCCCGCAGGCAGGATCTGGACAACCTGAAGCGCAAGGTGGATGCAGGCGTGGATTTCCTGACCACGCAGATGTTTTTCGACAACGGAACGCTGTACAATTTCCTCTACAGGGCGCTGCGGGCGGGTATCGAAGTGCCGGTGTGCGCGGGCGTCATGCCCATCACCACCGCAAAGCAGGTGGAACGGGCGGTGAAGCTGTCCGGCTCCATCATGCCGCCCCGGTTTGCCGCCATTGCCGACCGCTTCGGGGATGATCCTGCCGCCATGACGCAGGCGGGCATCGCCTACGCTACGGAGCAGATCATCGACCTTGTGGCCAACGGCGTCAACAATATCCATCTCTATACCATGAACAAACCCTGGGTGACCAAAGCCATCATGGACAACCTGTCCTCCATCATTCACAGGGGGTGAGGGCTGTGGAGATGGATATCAACATCCTGCGGCACTATCTGCGCAACTGCTACTTCATCAACGGTACGGCCTATGCGGGCAAGTCCACCATGTGCGCCATGCTGGCAGAGCGCTACGGTATGCTCCACTGCGGGGAGAACTACAATCACCAAACAATTCTCTCCGTGGCGGATCCGCAGCTGCAGCCCAATATCTGCTATATGAACCTGAAACCCTCCTGGGAGCACTTTGTGCTGCGTACGCCGGAGGAGTACGAGGCGTGGGTGGAGGGCAGCAACCGGGAGCTGGCAGGCTTTGAGATTGCGGAGCTGATCCGCCTGTCCTCGGATCGCAGGGTGATTGTGGATACCTGCATTCCGGCGGATATCCTCCGGCAGATTACGGATTACAATCATGTGGCGGTCATGCTTTCGCCCCAGTCCATGTCTGCGGAGCGTTTCTTTGACCGCGACGATCCGGAGAAGCAGTTCCTGCTGTCTGTGATCAGGGGATGCCCTGATCCGGATGCGGCGCTTGCGAACTTCCGCGCCTGCATTGCCCGGGTGAACAGCCCGGAGCGGTATGATGCGTGGCTGAACAGCGGGTTCTTCACCCTCGTCCGGGAGGACGACGGACGGGACACAAGGGAAGAGGTCTGCGCCCGGCTGGCGGAGCATTTCGGCCTGAAGGAAAGAACATAACAGACAGGACGCGGCGGCTTTACCCGCCGCGTTTTTGCTGTGGAAGTGCGGTGGGAAGGGCGGCAGCATTTCTCCTTTACAATTCGTTTTTGAGAGGCTATAATATATACTGTATGCGTATGTCAAGGTGACAAGACAGGAGAGCTTCTATGGCGAAGATCATTGCGATCACGAATCAGAAGGGCGGCGTGGGCAAGACCACCACCTCTGTGAATCTTTCGGCAATTGTGGCGGATATGGGCAAGAAGGTGCTGGTGGTGGATCTGGATCCCCAGGGCAACACCACCTCGGGCCTGGGTCAGAGCGTGAAGGACAGGAGCGTCTACGAGGCGCTGCTGGGCCGCATCTCCATGAAGGAGTGCATTGAGGAAACGGCCTACCGTAACCTGTCCATCGCGGGATCGGATATCCGCCTGGCCGGCGCGGAGCTGGAGCTGGTAGCGGTGGAGAAGCGTGAATTCCGCCTGAAGACCGCGCTGGCTACCGTGCAGAAGGATTATGACTTCATCTTTATCGACTGCCCGCCGTCCCTGTCTCTGCTGACACTTAATGCCCTGACGGCTGCCGATACGGTGCTGATCCCCATCCAGTGCGAGTACTACGCGCTGGAGGGAGTGACCAGCCTGATGAACACGATCAATCGTGTGAAGCGCGCCTTCAATCCCCGGATTGATATCGAGGGCATTCTGCTCACCATGCTGGACGGCCGCACCAATCTGGGATTGCAGGTGGTGGATCAGGTGAAGAAGCACTTCCGCAAGAAGGTGTATGCCACCACCATTCCGCGCTCCGTGCGTCTGGGCGAAGCCCCATCCCACGGCGAGCCCATCCACGTCTACGACGGACGCTCCGCCGGCGCGGTGGCCTACCGTGCGCTGGCACAGGAGGTGCTGGAGCGCAACCGCAAGTGACCAGAGGCTCTGCCTCTGGACTCCGCTTAAGGGCCGCCTGACCCTTAAGAATCCCGTTTCGCGATCGAATTGCGCGCCTTCGGTCAGGCTGAATGCGCGTGCGAGGTATAGAGGAGCGTTTTTATGGCGAAGAAGAATCGTGGTCTGGGCCGCGGCCTGGATGCATTGCTGCCCGAGGTAGAGGAGCAGCCCGGTGCAGGGCAGGAGATTGCCATCGGCGATATCGACCCCAATCCGGATCAGCCCCGGCGGGTGTTTCAGGATGACAGCATCGCGCAGCTGGCCCAGTCTATCCGGGATCAGGGCGTGCTGCAGCCCCTGCTGGTAACGCCCACCTATGGCGGACGGTATCAGATTGTGGCGGGCGAGCGCCGCTGGCGCGCGGCCCGGCAGGCGGGTCTGGACACGGTGCCCTGCATTGTGCGGGATATGGACGTAATCCAACAGATGGAGATCGCCCTGATTGAGAACCTGCAGCGCGAGGATCTGAACCCCATCGACACGGCGCAGGGCATCCGGGCGCTGATGCAGCAGTGCGGCTACACGCAGGAAACCGTGGCCAACCGCCTGAGCAAGAGCCGCCCTGCCGTGGCGAATCTTCTGCGCCTTTTGACCCTGCCCGAGCAGGTGCTGGAGCAGGTGCGCTCCGGCGCGCTGTCCGCAGGCCATGCCCGTGTGCTGGCAGGCCTGGACAAGGATGCGCAGAAGCTGGATCTGGCAAAGAAGACCCTTCAAAACGGCTGGAGCGTGCGCCAGCTGGAGCAGGTGGCCGCAGCCATGAAGAAGGCTGCAGACGCGCCTGAAAAGCCTCTGCCCAAGGCGAAAAAGCTGCCTGCGGAGCTGAGTGAGTTCGAAAGCCGCATCCGGGAAACGCTGGGCGTCCGCGCCACCCTCACCGGCAGCGCGAAGAAGGGCAAGATCGTGCTGCAGTATTACTCGCAGGATGAGCTGGAGCATCTGAACGAGCTGCTCATGCAGCTGGCCGACATGTAAGGAGAGATCGCCATGGCGAATGAACAATACAGGGATCTGCCCGTGTGGGAGGGTCCGCTGTCCCATCCCTTCTATTCCAAGGTCGTCAAGCGCGCGCTGGACTTCACCCTCGCGCTGATTCTGCTGATCCCCGGCCTCGTCATCATGATTCCGCTGGCTGTGTGGGTCAAGCTGGATTCTCCCGGCCCGGTGATCTACCGCGCTATCCGCGGCGGCTACAAGAACAAGCCCTTCTATATTATGAAGTTCCGCTCCATGGTGGTGGATGCGGACAAGTCCGGCGGCTGCACGGCTCTCAACGATAACCGCGTCACCCGGGCGGGCAGGATCATGCGCCGCCTGAAGCTGGACGAACTGCCCCAGCTGTTCAATATCCTGAGGGGCGAGATGTCCTTCGTGGGCCCCCGTCCGGAGCTGCTGCTGTATACCACCCAGTATACAAAGGAGCAGGAGTGCATCATGTGGGTGCGCCCCGGCATCACCGACCGCAGCAGCATCGTATACATTGCGCAGGATGAAATCGTGGGTACGGAGAATCCTGTGGAGAACTTTGAGAAGTACATCCTGCCGGAAAAGAACCGTCTGCGCGTGGAGTATGCGAAGAATCAGTCCTTTATGCTGGATATGCATCTGTTCTTCGAGACCATCGGCGGCGTGTTCGGCAAGGCGAAGAAGATGGCGGAAGAGAAGGGAAGCGCAAAATGAGCGAGTACCGTTCTTATGAAGAGAAGACCCATGCGGCCTTCGGCGGCGCGCCCATCGACACCTCTGATCCAAAGGTGCTGGCATGGCTGATCCGCCGCCACGGTCTGGAGATGACCCATATCAGCCGCGGCAGTCATATCGGCGCGATTTTCTCCGTGGCGGAGGTCATGGCCACCCTGTACACCGGTGTACTCAACGTGGATCCGCACAACCCGAAGATGGAGGGCCGGGATCGGCTGATTCTCTCCAAGGGCCACGCGGGCGCGTCTGTTTACGCCGCGCTGGCGGAGCGGGGCTTTTTCCCCGTGGAGGAGCTGAAAACCCACTATGCCAACGGCTCCCGCCTGTCCGGTCATGTGAGCCATAAGGGCATTCCCGGCGTGGAGTTTTCCACCGGCAGCCTGGGCCATGGTCTGGCTGTGGGCGCGGGCATGGCGCTGGGGGCGAAGCTGAATCAGGAGTCCTGGCGTACCTATGTGGTCATGGGCGACGGCGAGTGCGACGAGGGCTCTGTATGGGAGGCTGCGCTGCAGGCGCATCAGTATAAGCTGGACAACCTCATTGCCGTGGTGGATCACAACAGGATGCAGTCTCTTGATTTCTGCGAAAACACCATTGCACTGGAGCCCTTTGCGGACAAGTGGCGTGATTTCGGCTGGAACGTGCAGGTGGCGGACGGTCATGATACCGATGCATTGCGTAAAGCCTTTGATCAGGCGAAAGCAAATCTTGGCTCCGGCAAACCCAGCGTGATTATCGCGGAGACGACCAAGGGCAAGGGCGTGTCCTTCATGGAGAACGATATCCTGTGGCATTACCGTACCCCGCAGGGTGAGGAGTATGACGCAGCCCTGAAAGAACTGGAGGCGCAGAGGCCATGAGAGACGCATTCACCCGTGCGCTGATGCGCGAGGCGGCGAAGGATCCCAAGCTGACGCTGGTTACCGGCGATCTGGGCTTCGGCGTGCTGAAGCCCTTCTGGGAGACGTATCCGAAGCAGTTTGTCAACGCGGGCATTGCCGAGCAGGGCATGACCGGCCTTGCGGCGGGTCTGGCCCAGACAGGCCGCACCGTGCTGACCTATTCCATCGGCAATTTCCCCACGCTGCGCTGCATTGAGCAGATCCGCAACGACTGCGCCTATCACGACGCCAACGTGAAGGTGGTGTGCGTGGGCGGCGGCTTTGTCTACGGCAGCCTGGGCATGAGCCATCATGCCACGGAGGATATGGCGATCCTTCGCGCGCTGCCCGGCGTGACGGTATTCACCCCCGGCGATCCGGAGGAGGTGGAGGCCGTTGTGCCCGTGATGCTGAAGACCCCCGGC
>JAFURI010000058.1 GCA_017471885.1 Clostridia bacterium
GAAGCCTGTGGCCCTGACCCGCGAGGAGAAGCGCGCCTGGCTGGATCAGCAGACCGGCGTGGCGCTGGGCTCCGACGCGTTCTTCCCCTTCGGCGACAATATTGAGCGCGCCCACCGTTCCGGCGTGAGCTATGTGGCGCAGCCCGGCGGCTCCATCCGCGACGACAACGTCATCGAGGTTTGCAACCTGTACAACATGGTGATGGCTTTCACCGGCATGCGCCTTTTCCACCACTAAGCGGGCAGTGCCCGCACCCGGCTCGCGATTCGATTGCGCGCCTTCGGCCATACGCTATGCGCGTGAGGCTGTGCTGCTGCTTGAGCGAGAGCGCCGACGCATGACAGATGCGTCGGCTTGCGGGGTCACGGCGCGTGACAGACGCGCCGCGACGCGGAACCTGTGGCTTCCGCTGGCGCGTTCCGGGCGAGGGTGCAGCGTGCACAAAATAGAAAAGCAGCTTACCCGTGTCGCGCCGCGCCCTCCGCGCGGCGGGACTCCTGCAAGGGAAAAACCAAGAAACATACCCCGCCCGGAGGCGCAGCCTCCGGAGAAGGGATTCTTAAGGGTCGAAGACCCTTAAGCGGGTTGTCAGGGCAGAGCCCTGACCCGGGTACAGGGACGGAGTCCCTGCCTCGTATAAGGAGAGTACTTATGAAAGTATTGATTGTAGGCGGCGGCGGACGCGAGCACGCCATCGCCACCAAGATTGCGGAGAATCCTCAGGTGGAGAAGCTCTACGCCGCGCCCGGTAACGGCGGCATGGCGTCCATCTGCGAGTGCGTGCCTTTCAAGGCCACGGACGTGGACGGCATTGTGGGCTGGGCAAGGCAGAATGCCATCGACTTTGTGGTGGTTGCGCCGGACGATCCGCTGTGCCTTGGCATGGTGGATGCGCTGGAAGCCGTGGGCATCCCTGCCTTCGGCCCCAAGGCCAACGCTGCCGTCATCGAGGGCAGCAAGGTCTTCTCCAAGAACCTGATGAAAAAGTACGGCATCCCCACCGCAGCCTACGAAACCTTCGACGATTTCGACGCAGCGGTCGGCTATCTGGATACCGTGTCTTTCCCCATTGTGGTCAAGGCTGACGGTCTGGCGCTGGGCAAGGGCGTGCTGATCTGCCCCGACAAGGCTTCCGCTGTGGAGGCCGTGGAAGGCATGATGAAGGAAGCGAAGTTCGGCGCATCCGGCTCCCGGGTGGTCATTGAGGAGTTCCTGACGGGCCCGGAGGTCAGCGTGCTGGCCTTTACCGACGGTAAGTGCGTGAAGCCCATGGTTTCTTCCATGGATCACAAGCGCGCACTGGACAACGACGAAGGCCTGAACACCGGCGGCATGGGTACCATCGCGCCCAATCCCTGCTACACGCCTGATCTGGCTGCCCGCTGCATGGAGGAGATCTTCGTCCCCACCATGAACGCTATGAATGCCGAGGGCCGTACCTTCCGCGGCTGCCTGTACTTCGGCCTGATGATGACTCCCAATGGTCCCAAGGTCATTGAATACAACTGCCGCTTCGGTGATCCCGAGACCCAGGTGGTGCTGCCCCTGCTGAAGAGCGACCTGCTGACTATCATGCAGGCGACCGCCAACGGCACCCTGGAGGAGACTGAGGTCGTCTTTGACGACGGCGCTGCCTGCTGCGTGGTGCTGGCATCCGGCGGTTATCCTGTCAGCTACAAGAGCGGCTATCCCATCAGCGGTCTGGACAAGGCCGGCGAAACCGCCACCGTGTTCCATGCGGGCACGAAGCTGGCGGAGGGACAGATTGTCACCTCCGGCGGACGCGTGCTGGGTGTGACGGCTACGGCGGAGAATCTGGAAAAGGCTGTGGCCAAGGCTTACGAAGCGGCTGAAAAGATCAGCTTCACCGACCTGCACAAGCGCATGGATATCGGCCAGCGCGCACTGAAGGAGGCAAAGGTATGAGCGTCAAGCGCATTTATGTAGAGAAGAAGCCCGCCTATGCTGTGGAAGCCAAGCAGCTGCTGTGGGAGATCCGTCATATTCTGCAGATCAAGTCCATCACCGGTCTGCGCATGCTGAACCGCTACGACGTGGAAGGCGTGGAGGACGCGCTGTACGAGCAGTGCAAGCCCATCGTTTTCTCCGAGCCGCAGGTGGACGACACCTACGCCGCCCTGCCCGAGGGCGCGAAGGCTGTGTTCGCGGTGGAATTCCTGCCCGGCCAGTATGACCAGCGCGCTGCCTCCTGCGAGGAGTGCATTCAGCTGGTAGGCCAGTGCGACCGTCCCACCGTCCGCTCCGCCCGGGTGTATCTGCTGGACGGCGACTTCACCGGGGACGAGCTGGCCCGTGTGAAGAAGCACGTGATCAACCCCGTCGAATCCCGCGAGGCTGATCTGGCGGAAAAGGACACCCTGCAGCAGCAGTACGAGACTCCCGACTCCGTGGAGACCCTCGAGGGCTTTACGAAGATGACTGCCGATCAGGTCAGTGATTTTGTGAAAAAGTACGGCCTGGCCATGGATAATGATGATCTTGCCTTCTGCCGCGATTATTTTGCGAAGGAAGATCGCGATCCCACCCTCACCGAGATCCGCATGATCGACACCTACTGGTCCGATCATTGCCGCCATACCACCTTCCTGACCACCATCGACGAGACCCATATCGAGAAGGCAGCGGTGGAGAAGGCTTTCCGGCGGTATCTGAACGCCCGCGAGACCGTCTACGGCGACCGCATCAGCAGGAAGCCTGTCAATCTGATGGACATTGCCACCATGGGCGGCAAGTATCTGGGCAAGATCGGCCAGACCCCCAACATTGACGTGAGCGAGGAGATCAACGCCTGCTCCATCAAGATTGACGTGGACGTGAACGGCGTCAGCGAGCCGTGGCTGCTGATGTTCAAGAACGAGACCCACAACCATCCCACTGAGATCGAGCCCTTCGGCGGCGCGGCAACCTGCATCGGCGGCGCGATCCGTGATCCGCTGTCCGGCCGCACCTATGTATATCAGGCCATGCGCGTTACCGGCGCGGCGGATCCCCTGAAGCCCGTCAGCGAGACCATGCCCGGCAAGCTGCCCCAGCGCAAGCTGGTGACCACCGCTGCCGCCGGCTATTCCTCCTACGGCAATCAGATTGGTCTGGCCACCGGTCTGGTGGATGAGATGTATCATCCCGGCTACGCTGCCAAGCGTCTGGAAATCGGCGCTGTGGTGGGCGCGGCCCCCGAGAAGAACGTGCGCCGCGAGGTGCCTGCTCCCGGCGACAAGATCGTTCTGCTGGGCGGCCGTACCGGCCGCGACGGCTGCGGCGGCGCCACCGGCTCCTCCAAGTCTCACAAGCTGGAATCCATCGAGACCTGCGGCGCAGAGGTGCAGAAGGGCAACGCTCCCACCGAGCGTAAGCTGCAGCGTCTGTTCCGCGACGGCGAGGTGACCAAGCTGATCAAGCGCTGCAACGACTTCGGTGCGGGCGGCGTGAGCGTGGCCATCGGCGAGCTGGCCGACGGCCTGATGATCAATCTGGATACCGTGCCCAAGAAGTACGACGGTCTGGACGGCACCGAGCTGGCCATCTCCGAATCTCAGGAGCGTATGGCTGTGGTGCTGGATGCGTCCGACGTGGATGCCTTCCTCGCTGCGGCAGAAAGCGAGAATCTGGAGGCCACCGTGGTGGCGGAGGTTACCGCCGAGCCCCGTCTGCGCATGACGTGGAAGGGCGCGACCATCGTGGATCTTTCCCGTGAGTTCCTCAATTCCAACGGCGCGGAGAAGCATACCACTGTCAAGGTGGCCGAGGACGAAGTGAAGCAGGTGTCCTTCGCCGGTGAAACCGTGGCGGAGAAGTTCGCCAGCATGGTGGGCGACCTGAATATCTGCTCCAAGAAGGGCCTGAGCGAGCGCTTCGACTCCACCATCGGCGCAGCCACCGTGCTGATGCCCTTCGGCGGCAAGCGCCAGCTTACCCCCAATCAGGCCATGGTAGCCAAGATTCCCGTACTGAACGGCGTGACCGACACCGTCAGCGGCATGGCCTACGGCATGCATCCGGAGCTGCTGGAGCAGTCCCCCTACGAGGGCAGCTATCTGGCGGTGATCGAGAGCGTTGCCAAGCTGGTCTGCGCGGGTTTTGACTACAAGCAGGCCTACCTGACCTTCCAGGAATATTTCGAGCGTATGGGCAATGATCCCCAGCGCTGGGGCAAGCCCTTTGCGGCGCTGCTGGGCGGCTTCGACGCGCAGCTGGATCTGAACATCGCTGCCATCGGCGGCAAGGACTCCATGTCCGGCACCTTCGAGAAGATGGACGTGCCGCCCACCCTGTGCTCCTTTGCGGTGGCTCCCGGCAAGGCCAGCGAGGTCATTTCTCCTGAGTTCAAGGCTGCCGGTCACTCCGTGCGCGTGGTGGCCTGTGACGCTCACGATACCCCCGCGCTGACCGCCAACTTTGAGGCTGTGCGCAAGGGCATTCTGGACGGTACCATCGTGTCCGCGTGGGCGCTGGGTCTGGGCGGCGTGGCGGAGGGCCTGTTCAAGATGGGTCTGGGCAACGGCATCGGCATCCGCATTGACGATGATTATCAGGGCGAGCTGTTCGCCCAGCAGATCGGCGGCATGCTGATTGAGTGCGCCAAGGACTGCGATCTGGGCGAGAAGGTAGGCGACACCATTCCCGACTGGGCGCTGGAGTACGAAGGCGACCGTATCGACCTGAATCCCATGCAGGAGATCTACGAGGGTAAGCTGGAGAAGGTGTTCGCCTATCAGGGCCACGCCGGTGAAACCACCGAGACCTTCACCTGCAGGGAGAAGAGCGTGCTGAAGCCCAAGACTTCCATCGTGAAGCCTCAGGCCTTCATCCCTGTATTCCCCGGCACCAACTGCGAGTATGACACCGCCCGTGCGGTGGAACGCGCAGGCGGCAAGGCGGAGATTCTGGTCATCAACAACCTGACGCCCGAAGCTATCACCGAGTCCATCCGCAAGGCAGCGAAGATCATCAGCCAGAGCCAGATGATCGTGCTGCCCGGCGGTTTCTCCGGCGGCGACGAGCCCGACGGCTCCGCCAAGTTTATCACCGCTTTCTTCCGCAATCCCGCCATGAAGGATGCAGTCAGCGATCTGCTGGACAACCGCGACGGATTGATGCTGGGCATCTGCAACGGCTTCCAGGCTCTGATCAAGCTGGGTCTGGTGCCCTTCGGCAGGATTGTGGATACGGACGATCAGTGCCCCACCCTGACCTTCAACGAGATCGGCCGCCACCAGTCCATGCTGGTGAATACCCGCATTGCTTCCGCCAGGTCTCCCTGGCTGAGCCGCTGCGAGGCGGGTGAAATCCACACCGTGGCCATTTCCCACGGCGAGGGCCGCTTCGTGGGCCCGGAGAAGCTGATCCGCGAGCTGGCCGCCAATGGTCAGATCGCTACCCAGTATGTGGATCTGAACGGCAATCCCTCCATGGACGTGCGCTTCAATCCCAACGCCAGCTACTACGCCATTGAGGGCATCACCAGCCCCGACGGACGCGTGCTGGGCAAGATGGGTCACACCGAGCGTTCCGGCGAGAATCTGTACAAGAACGTTCCCGGCAACAAGTACCAGCCCTTGTTTGAGGGCGGTGTGGAGTACTTCCGCTGATCATCCGTCCACAAAAAAACAGGCGCCGGCAGTTTCTGAACTGCCGGCGCTTTTGCGTGTCGGTCGGTATGGGTGCTGCCGCGCTCCACCAGAATGTCCTCCATGGGAACCTCCAGGCAGGCGCTGAGAGCGAACAGATTATCCACGGTAGGCAGGGACTGGCCCGCCTGCCATTTGTAGATGGCCCGCGGCTCCTCAAAGCCGAAGTAGTTTTGCAGATCGCGGATGCTCAGCCCGCGCGCCTCGCGCAGGCGGCGGATGTTTGCGCCGGTGGCTACAAGGTCGATTACGGGAAAATGCCTGTGCTGCATGCCGTCTCCTCTCTTGCAGATGCGGTTGACAGGTGCGTGGCGAGGATTCTATCACATTTAACGGAGAAATGCAAGAGTATCATGCATCTGTGACGGAAGAAGTGGGTGAACTGCAGGTTCAATGACGGAAAAAATACAATCTGCTATACTTCATTATACCGTGGCGCTGTCCCCACTTTCCCTCGGAGACCTTATGGAGGTGCAGATGAGATACGTCAGTACAAGCCCGACGGCCAGCAAGGCCATCGGCAATGTGGAACGGGAACTGGCCGCTCGCCGGAAGGAGGCCGGCTACCTCGGTCGTCTTTACCGCAGCGGCAAGCTGTCGCCGCAGGAGCTGGAGAAGGTCCGGAAGCGATTTACCGGTATCTACAGGGATATTCTGGAGGAGGAACTTCAGATCTGACAGGGACGGCGGCCGGGAGGCCGCCTTTTTTGTAACAATCTTCCGGCAGCGGAAGAATCCGGCACGCGCGTGCGTCAGATCTTTAGAGAACAGACGGAAAGGAGTGTGTGATGATGAAACGAATGCTGCTGATGCTGATAGTGTTGCTGCTGCCCGCCGCCGCATTGTCGGAAACGCTGACAGAGCCCATGACGGAGGCCGACATGGCTGCCATCTGGCAGTCGTCTTTTGACAGAATGGGCACATACGGGGCGGTGAATCAGTCCGGAGAGCTGCCGCAGAAGGGAATGATCAGCTATGATACCGCGCTGGAAACGGCGCGTCAGGCGATTATCAGCCGCTACGGCACGCCGGAAGAGGAGCTGGACGCCATGGGCGTGTATCCGGATTATTACACGGAGGAATGGCATCTTTACTTTTCTCCCGCAAGGAACGGCGACGTGGACTACGACGGCGGATACTACGCCGCGCCGGGAGCGTACCGTGTGTACCTGGACGCATGGACGGGAGAGATCACCTATTGCAACTGGTATATGGACGAGTTCTGGAATTATGCCCAGCGGGTCTGGGACAGGGGCGACCGGGACGTGGTATACGGTCGGGCGCAGGGCGTGAGCTTTTTCAGCCAGAGCCGGGAGAAGCAGGCGTATTTCATCAAACTTATGGAGGATGCGGGATACGACGTCGCGGTCATTGACCGGTCTCCGGAGCGCATTCTCCTGCGCAAGACGCTGGACATCATGTTTGCGGATCCTGCGGACGTGGTGCAGCCGGAGGATGATCCGCTGATCAGGCGGGCGTGGGATGCGGTGGAGGCGTACACCGGGCTGGAGGCGGACGTGCTGCGCAGCTACGCCTACTGCGCTACATACTCAGAAATGGACACGGGCACAAGGGACGTGTTCATCGCCTATAATTACGAGCAGGAGTTCCTCTGGCAGGAGGACCGCATCGGCGAGTGGGAAGGTCTGCTGTTCAGCTTCGCCCGCTGTCTGGGCAATTTCATGGTGCAGCTGGACAGCGAAACCGGAGAAGCGCTGAATGTGGTTCACGTATACCCGGATGAGGAGGCCGGATCGCAGGAATTCCTGCTGCGCCGGCGGCGGTGGACGGCGGATGATTTCCGCGCCTTTGATCAGGCGTATAAGGACTATGCCCGACAGATGAAGGAAGCCGCTGCGGCAGGGAAATCCAGAGGGGAGCTGAACGCGCTGTCCTATGAGTTGATGCATCCGCTCCGGGGCGACGTTGGGCCATACCGGGCGCTGGAGCTGGCTCAGGAGGCTGCGGCGTCTGAAGCCGGCATGCCGGCGGAGAAATTCCGCGCGGTGTTTACGGGCAGCAGCGTCTTTTACAGCCGGGATGACGCTTATGAGATAGAGTTCTGGTCGGAAGAAGGGCCGATATGGCGGGTGACAATCAACGCCATGGACGGCGCGGTGCTGTCCGCAGATCAGACGGACGGGGAAGGATAAAGCAGCGGAGGACGGGGCAGCGCTCCGTCCTCCGTCGGTTTCTTCAGTTACGCCCTTTTCCATAGCCACAGCGCGTAGCCTCCGGAGAGGATAATCAGCAGCGCGGCGGTGAGCACAGGCTCCATGGCGGCGGCCCCGTTCCCGAAAAGGGTCGTCAGAAGGCTGGTCAGCGGGCCTTCGGGCGCAGCGAAAACGCTGGTGCCGTTGACGACCATGTGGCTGACAATGCAGGGCCACAGGCTCCCGCCCTTCAGCACGACGAGGGTGAACATGAAGCCGATGGCGATGGCATAGCAGACCTGCAGAAGCACGCCCGTTTTGTCGGCCGTGTTGCCCAGATTCACAATATGGCCCGCGCCGAAGGTGACGGCGGATACGATGATCGCGCTTTTCAGTCCGCTTTTCGCCATGCCCCGGAAAAGGAAACCGCGGAAGATGATCTCCTCCACATAGCCTGCGGCAGCCATGTTCAGCATCATCAGCAGGGATACTGCCAGCGGTGCGTTCAGCGTCAGGCCGTTGACCAGGTTGACGCAGGAGGTGAGAATCAGGGGGATGAACCACAGGAAGGCCTTCATGCCGCCCCGGAAGGAGCAAAGGCCGAACTGCTCCTGAAGGCCATTGCGGATGATCCACACGGTGGATGCCGCGCCCAGCGCCAGCGAGCAGAGGACGGGGATCAGCACCTGAGAGGGGGCTTTGTCCGCAAGATTGTCCAGACCGCCGCAGAACTGCAGGGCCACGTTCATCATGACCACATACAGGCCGATCCACACCAGCGCAAAGGATACGGGATTCTTATCGTAGAGCTTTCTCATGGATGATTTTCCTCCGTTCTTATGGTATGCACAAGGCCCGTGAAGGCATGCTCCAGTATACGGGTGATTTCCGCCTCGTCAAAGGTCATGGCGTTGTTTGCCAGCATGGACGCGCAGCCATGCACCAGCAGCATCAGGGATCTGAAGACGATCTTCGCCTGATCCGGCTGCAGCTCCGCCTCACGGCACAGCACCTCCACAATCGGCTGCAGCTCCGGCGCGTCGATCAGCTGCGTCAGGCTCTGCCCGGCGAAGCTGTCGGACTGGAACAGCAGGCGAAACAGCTGCCGCTCCTCTGCGGCAAAGCGTACGTAATTGAGCCCGATGGAAAGCATGGGATCAGCGGTTGAAGGGATCTGCATCAGGCGGGAGGTGTGCCATGCGTCGGCGCGGGCGTATATCTCCCGGCGGATATCCTCCACATGGTCGAAGTGATACAGGATCGGCTGGGTGGAGCAGCCGAGGCGCTGCGCCAGCGCGCGGGCGCTAAGCTGCTCTGCGCCGCTTTCCCGGGCAATGGCCCAGGCTGCGTCCAGAATCAAATCGCGGGTGATGCGCGGTCGGGGCGGCATAGACGGACTCCTTTCGATAACGCGGATTATATAACTGATGTTATTATAAAGCGTGGGCAGAAAAATGTCAACAAAAAAGTGCGGATTGCAGGGAATGGAGGCTTCGCGCGTTGAATAACTGTACATGCGTCTGCGAAAAAATCTGCGGGAAATACGGGAAAAGGCATTCATATTCCACCGCAGTTGTAGTATAATAAGGGCAGACTCGACAGGAATACGAAAGTGGGGTATCAGTGCGTGTCATCGCTGTGGGATACGATCCAGACAATGATCTGGAATGTGCTTCATCGCCCCGGATTATCGGATATTATTGATATCATCATCGTCACAGTGATTATCTACAAGCTGCTGATGATGACCCGCAAGACCCGCGGCAGCGCCGTTCTGAAGGGTCTTGTTCTGCTGCTGGTGATTGTGGGTATTTCCGATGCGCTGGGTCTGACTGCGCTGAACTGGCTGCTGATGACCGTAGTCAATAACGGCGCCGTGGTGCTGGTGATTCTCTTCCAGCCGGAGCTGCGCAAGGCGCTGGAAACCATGGGCCGCGGTACGCTCATTGACACCAAGCGCAGGGGCGATGAGGCGGACGACCGCAACAGGATTGTCCGGGAGATCATCAACTGCCTGACCAATCTGAGCCGTCGCCGCGTGGGCGCGCTGATCGTCTTCGAGCGCAAGACCGGCCTGCAGGACGTGATCGAAACCGGCATCACCATCGACGCGGAGATTTCCTCCGCGCTGCTGGAGAATATCTTCGAACCCAACACCCCCCTGCATGACGGCGCAGTGGTCGTCCGCGGCAACCGTGTGATGGCCGGCGCTTGCATCCTGACCCTCACCGAGGGCCGGGGCATCAGCCATGAGCTGGGCACGCGTCACCGCGCGGCTATCGGCGTCAGCGAGACGACGGACGCGATTGTGCTGATCGTCTCCGAGGAGACGGGCATCATCTCCATGGCCAAGGGCGGCAAGCTGACCCGTCATCTGGACAGCAAGTCCCTGCAGGAAATTCTGGGCGGCATGTATGAACAGAATCACCTGAAGCTGCTGGAGGGTCTGCTCCACCGCAGCAGGAAGGAGGGGGACAAGTGAGCATGAAAATCCCTCCCGCATGGAAGGAAGAAGGCAAGAAGCTGGGCCTGGCCGCGCTGAAGGCAGCCCTGAACAACTGGGGCTTCAAGCTGCTGGCGCTGTTCCTTGCGGTGGTGCTGTGGGCGGGCCTGATCTCGCAGGATCCCACCCTGACCCGCGAGAAGACCTTCGAAAACGTGACCATCAACCTGACCAATACCGAGAGCCTCAAGCGCAACGGTCTGATTGTGGTGACCGACCTGAGCAGCCAGCTCAAGAACGCCACCCTGGAGGCCGACGTGCCCCAGATGCAGTATGACAACGCGCAGGGAAGCTATTATAACGCCCGCGTGGATCTGAGCCGCATCACCCAGACCGGCGTGCAGGAGGTCAGGGTGCTGACAACCAGCTCCTCCACCTACGGCACGGTGACCTCCATCAAGCCTGCTACGCTGCAGATTGAGGTGGACGAGTACATTACCCGCTACCGCATTCCCACGGCGGTGGAGGTGGTCGGCGAGCCTCCGGAGGGCTTCTACGCCGCATCGCCTACGCTGGATCCGCCTGTGGTGGCGGTCAGCGGCCCCCGCTCCCTGGTGGAGAAGATCGTCCGCGCCGAGGTGGTGCTGGATCAGAGCGGTCTGCCCGCCCGCGAAGGCACGGTGCGTACGGCTGCCCAGTTCAGCCTTGTGGACAAGGACGGCAAGGCGATCGAAAGCAGCATGCTGGAGATCACCAGCGAATCCGTGCTGCTGGACAGCGTAATTCTGGAGCAGCAGCTCTATTCCTACAAGACCATCGCGCTGGGCGATCTGGCGCTGGTGAGCGGCACGCCTGCGTCCGGCTATGAGGTCAAGAGCGTTACCGTAACTCCCGCGCAGGTGACCGTAGCGGCCCGCAGCGCAGTGCTGGACAACCTGGGTACGGTGTATCCGGAGGGCAGCGTCAGCGTGGACGGCGTAACGGAGTCCTTTACGCAGCAGGTCAAGGTGCGCAAGCCCAGCGGCGTGGTATCCCTGAGCAGCGACAGCATTACCGTGGCGGTGGAGATCGGCCCGGTGATCCAGTCCAAGAGCTTTGGCGATATGCGGCTGGAAACCGTCGGCACGGAGGACGGCTTCAAGTGCCAGCTTTCTTACAAGTACGCCGGCGTGACGGTGCAGGGCCCGAAGCTGTGGGTGGATGAGCTGCGCAGCAACAGCATCACCCTCATATGCAATGTGAGCGGCCTTGGCGAGGGTGTGTATGAGATTCCCGTCATCTGCGAGGTCAAGGATGACGAGGGGCAGACCTACACGGTGGAAATTGTGCCCGAGACGGTGACGGCGACCATCACTGCGGAATAAGTCCGTAAGCAGACGAGGAAAGGAGGATGACCATGGGCAGTCTTGCAGGCAGCGTTTTCAGCGTAATGCTGGGATGGATCCGCACGGCTGTGTCCTATCTGTGGGGCGCTGCGTCCACGCCGGAAGGCGGCAGGATGCTCCGGTGGCTGACGGAAAACTGGCTGCTGCTGGCGGTCATCCTCAGCCTCGGCTGCATGGCGATTGACTTTATTGTGCATCTGCTGCGCTGGCAGCCCTACAAGGTATGGGCCAGTTTCTTCCGCCGCCTGACAGGCCGTCAGGTGGAGGAAGCGCCTCCCGCAAGGACGTCGGTTCCCCGCCGTACGGTGCACAGGCAGTGGATCTATGCCGACGGCACCGAGCGTACGGAAGCCGTGGCGCAGGAGGATATTCCCCCGGAGGAGGAAGCTCATCCCTGGACGGACGTTACGCCGGTGGTGCCGGATTACGAGCTGGATCAGGAGGCTTACCGCCGCCAGTTCGCAAGACCCGAAAGCCGGGAGGAGGAAAATCCGCCTGCTCCGGCGCTGGATGGGTATCCGCAGATGAACGCGGAAAGCGAGGTACAGATGGAGCCGGAGGAGACTGCTCCCGTCCGCCGTACCCCGCGCCGGGCCCGGGGATTGTCCCGGGAGAGCACCCGTGCAGCCTTCCAGCAGCTTTTTTCCAGCAGCGAGGAGGACGAGCTGGATCTGCGCTACAGGCCTCACCAGCCTGCGGTAGACAAGGCGCAGGCCTATAACAAGCCCTACTATCCGCCCCAGTGGAAGCCGCCGGCAGACGCGGAGGGCGCTGTCAGGAACGATTGAAAGCGGAGGCACCATGACGACACTTCCGGAAAAATTTATTGAACGTATGGCTGGGCGGCTTGGAGACGAGCTGCCTGCCTTTTTGCGTAGCTACGAGGAGCCCTACTGGCGCGGCGTGAGGCTGAATCCGCTGAAGCAGCCTGAGGACGGCTGGCTGCCCCGGGGCGTGGACGAGACTGTGCCATGGGAGCCCACGGGCAGGTATCTGTCGCTGGATTCGGATGCGGGCGCGCTGCCCATGCACGAAGCCGGTGCGTACTACCTGCAGGAGCCCAGCGCCATGCTGCCTGCGGCGGTGCTGAATCCGCAAAAGGGCGAAAAGGTGCTGGATCTGTGCGCTGCGCCCGGTGGAAAGACTACCCAGCTGGCGCTGCGGCTGGCGGGCACGGGGCTGATCGTCTGCAACGAGCCGGTAGGCAAGCGGGCGCAGATTCTCTCCCGCAATGTGGAGCGGATGGGTATCCCCAACGCGCTGGTGGTCAGCGCCATGCCCCGGCAGCTGGCGGATCGCTGGCCCGGCGGCTTTGACGCTGTTCAGGTGGATGCGCCCTGCTCCGGCGAGGGTATGTTCCGCCGCCATCCGGAAACCCGGGACGAGTGGACGCCGGAAAGTCCTGCGGGCTGTGCAAAGCGGCAGGCGGAGATTCTGGACTGCGCGGCGGAAATGGTACGTCCGGGCGGACGCATGGTATATTCCACCTGCACCATGAATCAGGAGGAGAATGAGGATACCGTAGCCGCCTTCCTTGAGAGGCGTCCGGATTTTGCGCTGCAGCCCTTCAGCCTGCCCGGCGCCGATGCGCCTGAGGGCATGCTGACCTGCTATCCCCACCGGATGCGGGGTGAGGGGCATTTTGTGGCTTTGCTGGTGCGCAGGGGCGAGGACGAAGCACGTCTCCCGGCGGACGTGTCCCTGCCCAAACCGGACAAGCAGCAGATCAAAGCGCTGCGGGATTTCTGTCCCGATGCGCCCCAGCCCACCGCTGCGCTGGGCGATACGCTGGTATGTCTGCCCCTTTGTCCCGACGTGAAGGGGCTGAAGGTTCTGCGGGTAGGGCTTCATCTGGGTCAGCTGAAGGGCAAGGTGTTCCAGCCTGATCATGCATGGGCGGTAAGCATTACGCCGCCGCCGCTGCCCCGGGTGGAGCTGACGGAAGAGCAGGCACGGCTGTATCAGAGCGGCGAGGTGATCCCTGCACAGGGCGTGAAGGGCTATGTGCTGCCCGTGCTGAAGGGGCTGCCTCTGGGCTTCGGCAAGGTCAGCGACGGCATGATGAAGAACCATTACCCCAAGGGGCTGAGACGATAAAAGGCACAGCCGACGGCTGTGCCTGAGACAGGGATACTATTCAAAGCTTTTCAGCAATCTGCTGAGGACGAAGGGATCAGATGCGCGCTGCGCCGGTTTCCCGGGCGGCCTTCATCACCGCGTCGGCCACGGCGCGGGCCACGCGCTTGTCCAGCGGGTCGGGGAGGATGTAATCAGCGCAGAGCTGATCGCCTACCAGCTCCGCCAGCGCGTGGGAAGCGGCCATCTTCATTTCCTCGTTGATGCACCGCGCACGGCAGTCCAGCGCGCCGCGGAAAATGCCGGGGAAGGCCAGCACATTGTTGATCTGGTTGGGGAAGTCGCTGCGGCCGGTGCCCACCACCTTTGCGCCGGCAGCCAGCGCCTCGTCGGGCATGATCTCCGGCGTGGGGTTTGCCATGGCGAACACGATGGGATCGGCCGCCATGGATCGGATCATCTCCGGCTTGAGCACGCCCGGGGCGGATACGCCGATGAATACGTCCGCGCCGCGGATGGCGTCTGCCAGCGTGCCGCGCACATGGCTGCGGTTGGTGACTTTCGCCATCTCAGCCTGCGCCGGATTCAGTTCCGCCATGCCTTCGTCAATCACGCCGAAGCGGTCCACCATGGTCAGGTGCTTCACGCCCAGATTCAGCAGATGCCTGCCGATGGCAATGCCTGCGGAGCCTGCGCCGTTGAGCACTACCTTCGCATCGGCAATGCTGCGGCCGGTGACCTTCAGCGCGCCCAGAAGCGCGGCGGCCACCACCACGGCGGTACCGTGCTGATCGTCATGGAAGACTGGAATATCGCAGATTTCCTTCAGCTTCGCTTCGATCTCAAAGCAGCGGGGCGCGGCGATATCCTCCAGATTGACGCCGCCGAAGCTGCCAGCAATCAGCGAAACCGTGCGGACGATCTCATCCACGTCCTTGCTGCGCACACACAGGGGGAAGGCGTCCACGTCGGCAAAGGCCTTGAACAGCGCGCACTTGCCCTCCATCACAGGCATGCCGGCCTCCGGGCCGATATCGCCCAGCCCCAGCACGGCAGTACCGTCGGTCACCACGGCCACCAGATTGCGGCGGCGGGTCAGCTCGTAGGACTTGTCCACGTCGGCATGGATAGCCATGCAGGGCTCGGCCACGCCGGGGGTATAGCACAGGGACAGATCGCGACGGTCGTTCACCGGTACACGGGAGACAACCTCGATCTTGCCCTGCCATTCGTAATGCTTCTGCAGGGATTCTTCACGGATGGTCATGTCGGAAACCTCCATTGCTTTTGTATACAACAGGAACAGTTTACCGCTTTATGCGGCTTTTGTCCATACCAAATCCTGAAACGGGGAGGAATTCCATGCTCAGCAAGCGGGACAAGCTCTATCTGGCGGCGGAGCGGCTGCAGGCGCTTCGCTGCCCTGTGTGCGGCGGCGATATGGCGCGGAACGGAAATGATTTTGCCTGTGCGCAGCGGCATCGCGTGAATGTGAACCGCAAGGGCTGCCTGAATTTTCTCTCCGCACCGGCGGACAGCTGCTATGATGCAGAATTGTTTGCCGCCCGGCGCAGGGTATTCGCTGCCGGCTGCTACGATGCGGTGGCGCGGGCGGTGGAGGAGCTGCTGCCCGAAGGTCGGCAGCGGCTGCTGGATGCGGGCTGCGGCGACGGCTGGTATCTGAACGCGCTGCTGGAGCGTCATCCTGACTGGACGGGTGCGGGTGTGGATATCAGCCGTGACGCGATCCTTGCCGCCACGGATCAGCCCTGCACGGCGCTGTGGTGCGTAGGAGATCTGCGCCGTCTGCCCTTTTGCGACGGAGCGTTCACCGCTGTGCTGGACGTACTGACTCCGGCCAGCTACGGCGAGTTCCGCCGGGTGCTGGAGGACGGGGGAATGCTGATCAAGGTTTATCCCGGGCGGGAATACCTGCAGGAGATCCGTGCTGCCAGAGGCCTTCCGCTGTACGAGGAGGGTCAGGTGGACGCATACCTGCGGGAAAAGGCGGAGGTGACCGGGGAGCGGCATGTGCTGACCGCCTGCCCCGTGACGCCGGAAATATGGCGGGATTTTGTGTGGATGACGCCGCTGAATCAGGATCTTTCCCCGGCGGAAAAGGAAGCGCTGGCTGCAAAGCCGCGGGATACGGTGACGGTGGATCTGCATGTGACGGCCTGCAGATGGGGGCGTGAGAAGTGATGCATCCGGAGAAGTGGCGGGAAACGGCGGATCCCTTTCATCTGCCCATGCGTCAGTTCCGCCTGCTGGAGGTGCTGGGATACCCGCACGCGGGCAACGACGTTTTCCACGTCCGGGGAGAAATGCAGGGTGCGGCTGCGGAGGCGTATATCAAGGCTGCGAGGCACAGCGAAGCGAATCTCCGCCACGAGGCGAAAATGCTCCGCCTGCTGCGGATGCCGGATATCCCGCAGGTGCTGGAGTGCGATGAAGATCGTTTCAGCTGGTGTGTGACTGCTGCGCTGCCGGGCCGGAGGCTTTCCGTGATTCTTTGCGGCGGCGAGGAAGAATCGCTGCCCTATATGGAAAAGTGGGGCGCGAGGATGGCGCGGCTGCATGGTATGCGGGGAGATTTCCCGGCGGCTCCGCACAGGAGATTCATGGACGCGCCGCCGGAGGAATACTGTCGGCGCCATGGGCTGGAGGATATCCGCCGCTGGCTGCTGGAGAATCCGATTAGCGATGGAGAGAAGTGTCTGTGCCACGGCGACGGGCATTATGCAAACGTGCTGTGGGAGAACGGAGAAATCAGCGCTCTGGTGGACTGGGAGCTGGCGGGCCTGGGCGACAGGGAATTTGACCTGGCCTGGGCGATGATCCGAAGGCCCGGACAACGGTTCATGAACACGGAAGCAGAGTACCGTCTGTTCCTGTCGGGGTATGAAAAGGCCGGAGGCGCGTTTGATTCCGTCAGACTGCGGTGGTATATGGTATGCGCATGGGCGTGGTTCTGCGGTATCGGTGCGGAGGATGCAGACTATGCGGCATGGGTGCGCCGGGCGCTTGAAATGCTGACAGTAAAAACGCTTCCCTGATTTTGATCAGGGAAGCGTTTTGTTATGCCTGCTCCAGTCCCTGTTTTCTCAGCTTCGGCAGGGCTGCGAAGAGGTAGCAGCCCAGATGCGCCAGGAAGGTCAGCGTCCAGGAGATGGGGTAGGAGATATACAGGATGGGCATCGCTGGATTGGCGGCGAAGACGGTGGCGATCCAGATGATGCGGAACAGGCATGCGCCGGTCAGGCTGACGATCATCGGCAGGATGGAGTAGCCAACGCCGCGCATCTGCGATGCTGTTACGTCCATCAGGCCGCATATGAAGTAGGTGGGCAGGATGATGCTCATGCGCACCATGCCCATCTGGATGACGTTGGGATCTGTGTTGTAGATGGCCAGCAGCTTTTCGCCCAGGGACAGCACGGTCAGTCCCACGGCAAGGCCGAGCACAGCCACCGTCCCCAGAGAAACGAGCAGCACCCTGCGTACGCGGGCATACTGGCGCGCGCCGCGGTTGGCGCTGGAGAAGGTCAGCGCAGCCTGTGCGAAGGCGTTCATGATGACGTACACAAAGCCCTCGATGTTGGCTCCGGCAGCGTTGCCGGCCATGACGGTGGAGCCCTGCGCGTTGACGGAGGACTGAATCAGCACGTTGGAAATGTTGAACAGCATGCTCTGGATGCCGGCGGGAAGACCCACGCGCAGAATCTGCAGCATATAGTGCCTGTCGATGCGCAGGGAGCGCAGATCCAGATGGATGAAGCCTTCTGTGCGGATCAGGTAGATGATGACGAAGGCCGCGCTCATGATCTGGCTGACCACGGTGGCGATGGCGACGCCCGCCACGCCCATGCGGAAGACGATGACCAGCAGCAGGTTCAGCGCAACGTTCACAAGGCCGGAGACCGCCAGGTACAGCAGCGGACGGCGGGTATCGCCTACCGCGCGCAGGATACCCGCGCCGAAGTTGTAAAGCATGTTGGCGGGCATGCCGAGGAAGTAGATGGTCATGTACAGGGAGGCCAGATCAATCACGTCGTCCGGGCTGCCCATCAGGTGCAGCAGGGGACGGGAGGCCAGCACGCCCAGAATCATCACCGCCACGCCGGAAATCAGCGCAAGGGAGATGGTGGTGTGCACCGCCTTGCGGATGCCCTGATGGTCGCCCGCGCCGTGGGCATGGGCGATAATCACGTTGCCGCCCAGCGACAGGCCGATAAACAGGTTCACCAGCAGGTTGATCAGCGAGCCTGTGGAGCCCACCGCCGCCAGCGCTTCCGCGCCGGAGAACTGGCCGACCACAGCCACGTCCGCTGCGTTGTACAAAAGCTGCAGCAGGCTGCTGGCGATCAGAGGCAGGGAAAACTGGAAAAGCTGGGGGAGCAGCGGCCCGGAGGTCATGTCATAGCTGTGACGGGTGGAAAGCCTTGCCATTGCAGCACACTCCTGTTCCATTGATCGTAAGGATTACCTATCATTATACTCCTGCAAAACGGAAAGAGCAACAGAAAATCCCTCCGCACAGGCGAAGGGAGGGGAATCAGTCCTCGTCGCTGGCCATGCGGTAGCCCACGCCGATCTCGGTGAAGATGTACCGGGGCTGATCAGGATCGGGCTCGATCTTGCGGCGGATGCTGGCCATATGGACGCGGAGAATCTTGTTGTCGCTGCTGGCGCCGGGGCCCCACAGTTCGCGCAGCATGTACTTGTAGGTGATCACCTGACCGGCGTGGCGGCCCAGCAGCGCTACGATGCGGAACTCGTTGGGCGTAAGGGAAACGTTCACGCCGCCGCGGGTGACAATGTGCTTGCGGTAGTCAATGTTCAGTTCGCCCACGGTATATACGCCTTGCAGGGCGATCTGATCATCCTCGGCGGTGGTGCGGGTGTGGCGAAGCGCAGTGCGGATGCGGGCCAGCAGCTCGATGGTGCCGAAGGGCTTGGTCAGGTAGTCGTCCGCACCCAGATCCAAAGCCTGCGCCTTGTCATCCTCGGTGCTGCGGGCAGAGATCACCACGACAGGCACCTTGGTCCACGTGCGGACAGAACGGATGATGTCGTTGCCGTCCATGTCCGGCAGACCCAGATCCAGCAGGATCAGATCCGGACAGTGGGAGTGAATGATTCCCATGGCGCTCTGGCCGTTGGAGGCGGTGATGACGTCGTAGCCGTTTTCAGCCAGGCAGCTTTTGAGAAAGCGGATAATGCCTGTATCATCTTCGATAATGAGAATTTTGTTCTTGTGTACGCGCATGTTTATTCCTCCTGAACAGGCAATGTAAAGAAGACGGAGGCGCCGGAAGGCGTGTTGCAGGCATGGATGCCGCCGCCGTGAGCCTTGATGATGGTGCGGCATACGGAGAGTCCGATACCCATGCTGCGCTTGGCGTCAGAGTGGCTTCCGGGAGGGGCGGAACCGTCGAAAAGGTGGGGGATGGATTCCTCGGAGAAGCCCCCGCCGTTATCTGAAATGCTGATGCGGACTGCATACGGCAGTTGTTCCACCTGCAGGGAGATACGGCTGGTATGCCCGCCGTGAATGGCGGCATTATCCATCAGGTTCAGGATAACCTGCTCGATGAGCGTAGCATCCATGGGTACCAGAAGGATTTCCTCCGGCTTGTGCACTGTGATTTCGATCTCCGGATGCAGCTTGCGGAATTTGGTGATGGCGCTGCCCATGATCTCCTCCAGTACTTCGGTATCCTTTTTCAGCGTCACATGTTCGCTGCTGACCTTGGTGATGGAGAGGATGTTCTCGGTCAGACGGGAAAGCCACTGGGCGTCGCGGTGAATGGAGGAGAGCAGCTCATGACGTTCTTCGGCGGGAAGCTGCTCATGCTCCAGCAGCACGCTGCTGGAGCCGATGATGGAGGTCAGCGGCGTGCGGATATCATGGGATACGGCCTGCAGCAGATTGGCGCGGGTTTTTTCCTTTTCTATTTCCAGCTGGAGCTGAGCCTGCCGCTTGTTCTGGGTGGTCAGGGTGCTGATGATCAGCGAGACGATCAGCATGGCGGCGAAGTTCAACGGATAGCCCATCAGGCTCATATTGAAGGCCCAGTACGGGTAGGTGAATATGTAGTTGACGCACAGCACGGACAGGATGGAGGCTGCAACGCCGTAAAGATATCCGTCGGTATAGCGGGCGATCAGGGCAACCACGAGGATAAAGACGGCCATGGAAAAGGGGTTGTTGTCGTCAAACAGGGTGGACAGGGGGATGGATACTGCCAGCGCCATGGCAAATACGCAAAAGAAAAGCAGCAGATCATGCATGCGTGAGGAACGGACGTGCGTGGCAGGAAAAAACCATTGCAGACTGCGCTTCAGCAGTGAAAAGAACTTCATGTAAATCATCACCCATTATATTATAGCATGTTTCAGAGCCGGTGCACAGCATAAGCGGCGCAGAGAAAAACGAGAGAGGGATATCCTTTCCGGGAAATTAGCGTCGATCTGGCATATAATAAAATCCGTTCCGAAATCTGACACGGGAGGCGTGCGCTATGCATAGCAAGAAGTATCTGCAGTATAAGAAGGAATTCATGAACTGCCTCTGGATGACGCCCATTACCCTCGGCGTTTCCCTGATTCTGGCCTTTACGGAGTGGCTCCCCAAGATGAAGGCGGAAAAGCGCAGGGAGCAGGAGCAGGCTGCCTGACGGCACGAACAAAGGCATATACAATGAAGAATCCCCCTGCCCGGAGACGTATCCGGGCAGGGGGATTTTGCGTCAGGACGGCTGATCCTTCGTTACCAGCCACGTGCCTGCAATCATGATCAGCAGGGCGATAAAGAAGCGCAGATCGGGCAGCTCACGGAAGATAACCAGCGACATCAGCACGCCGATGAAGGGCTGTACTGCGTAGCAGGCACTGGTTCTGGCAGCACCAAGGAATCGCTGGGCATAGACGTAAAAGTAAATGCTTAATCCGTAGGCCACAAAGCCGAGCAGCAGTACCATGGGGATCAACCGAAGGGCGGGGAGAGCTTCGCCGGCCAGCAGCGCGACGATCAGAGCTCCTGCACCCGAGCCAAGTCCTTTGACGATGACGACTTCCTGTGGATCGATGCCGGAGAGCATGCGGGTGCAGTTATTCTCCAGTCCCCAGCAGCAGCAGGCCAGCAGTACGAATACTGAGCCGAGGGAAAACTGGAAGCTGCTGGCGTCCTCCACGGTGAGCATTACGCTGGAGAGGATAATCAGTCCGATGGCGAGGAAGAGCCTGCGGCTGATCTTTTCACGGAACAGCAGGAGGGCGATCAGCGATGTGGCAACGATCTCGAAATTATTCAGCAGCGACGCATTGGCGGCGGTAGTCTGGCTGAGGCCGAGCATCAGAAAAATGGGAGCGAGCACGTCCAGCACGATCATGCCCAGTGTGTAAGGAAGATCCTTGCGGGACAGGTGAATTTCAGCAGAGGGTCTGCCGGAAAGCTTACGTACAATGCTCATGATCAGCATGCCCAGGCCTGCGCCAAGGTACAGAAACGCCGCCATCATGGCCGGCGGAGCGTCCTGCAGAAGCAGCTTGGACAGCGGAGCGTTGAGGGCGTACAGTGCAGCGGCCAGAAGAGCAAAGAAAATAGCGGAACGGTTGTTTTTCATTGGGGAATCCTTACTTCAGAAATTGATCGATGGCCTTCTGCAGCTTTTCCAGCGCTTCACGGTCGCCCTGTTCAATGGCATTTGCTACACAATGCTCCATATGATCGCGCAGGATCAGCTTGCCGGTATTGTTGATGGCAGAACGCACAGCCGCCAGCTGAATCAGCACATCGCTGCAGTCGCGCCCCTCTTCTACCATGCGGCGTACAGCCTCCAGATGACCTGATGCACGGGCAAGACGGTTGAGAATGGTTTTGGTCTGGGTATGCTCGTGCCCATGACTGCACATAATGTCCCAACTCCCTTCGATCCCCCTGGGGGGGATACGGGAAGTATATCATATTTTCAAAATAAAGTAAAGTATCCAAACAAAATGCAAAAAAAACGCTATTGAAAATCTGGTAGAAATAGTATAAAATTTATACATCCGGTTCTCCACGTAAAGTCAATAGAGAGAGGGCAGGCGATTTTTGTGATGAAAACAAAAGCAACAAAGAACGCGCAGGTGATCAATCAGCCGCGCGGCTCGCTGCGTAAGCGGATCTGGAAGCAGCGCTGGCTGCTGATGATGCTGATTCCGGGCCTGATCTGGTTCATCGTCTTCAAGTATGCTACGTATGCGGGCCTGTCCCTGTCGTTCACCAACTACGGCTTCCGCAAGACGGTGTCCTTTGTGGGCCTGCGCAACTTCCAGCGCCTGTTCCGCTCGGCGTCGTTCTGGAATGCCTTCAGGAACACGATCATCATCAGTCTGTACAACATCGTGTTCTACTTCCCGTTCCCCATCCTCATTGCACTGCTGATCAACGAGCTGCGTTCGGTGCATTCCAAGCGTACGGTGCAGTTCCTGATCTACATTCCGTATTTCTTCTCCTGGGTTGTGGTCGGCACGGTGTTCGTCAACCTGCTGTCCCCCTCCAGCGGCATTGTGAACCAGATTCTCAAATCGCTGGGGCTGGATACCATATACTTCATGTCGGACGTGCGGTGGTTCCGCAAGGTGCTGATTCTGTCCTACATCTGGAAGCAGATGGGCTACGGCGCGGTCATCTATGTGGCGACCCTGTCTACGGTGGATCCGCAGATGTACGAGGCTTCTGAGATTGACGGCTGCGGCAAGTTCCGCCAGGTGCTGTACATCACGCTGCCCACCATCAAGCCCACCATCATCACCATGCTGCTGCTGAACCTTTCCCATGTGCTGATGATCTTCGACCAGGTGATGGTCATGTATAACGCATCCGTATACTCGGTCAGCGACGTGCTGCAGACCTATTCCTACCGCGAAGGCGTGCTGACGGGCAACCTTGGCTTCGGTACGGCGGTCAGTCTGTTTGTGGGCGTCGTCAGCCTGCTGCTGGTGATGGGTACAAACTGGATCAGCAAGCATTTCCTGGAGGATTCCATTCTGTAATGCGCAGGGCTGAAACGGCTGCACTACATCGGGGAAGGAGCGGAGAAAAGTGTCCCGCACTGTAAATAGTAATGTGATCAAGGAGTCGGCAGCGCGTAAGGTGTTCCGCGTATTCAACGTGCTGTTCCTGACGCTGGTTTGCTTCATTGTTGTGATTCCCATCTGGAACGTGCTGATCACCTCCGTCGCCGAGGACAAGGACGTCATGGGCGGCGTGTACCTGATCATTCCCAAGTCCTTTACGCTCAAGAGCTATGCCCGCGTGCTGAACAGCGGCTACATGCGCGGCTTCTGGAACTCGCTGTTCATCGCAGGCGTGGGTACTGTGGTAGCCATGCTGATTACCGTGCCCATGGGCTATGCGCTGGCTCAGCGCAAGCTGGTGGCCCGTAACTTCTTCATGAAGATGGTCAGCCTGACGCTGGTGTTTGATGCAGGCATCATGCCCCTGTACGTGCTGATCCGCACGCTGGGCCTCATCGACAACAGCTGGTCGCTGATTCTGCCCTTCGCGGTATCCACGTTCAACCTGATCATCGTCAAGAACTTTATGATGTCCATTCCGGAGAGCTTTGTGGAGTCCGCTTCGCTGGACGGCTGCAACGACCTGATGGCGCTGGTGTGGATTGTGCTGCCCATGTCCGTGCCGATTCTGGCTGCGGTGACGCTGTTCTACTTCGTGTCCTTCTGGAACCGCTATACCGAGGCCGTCATGTTCATCAACAACAGCGCCCGCTATACCCTGCAGGTGATGCTGCGCGCCCTGATCTATCAGAGCGACGGCTCCCTGGGCGAGGGCAACATCGTGTATGAGAATACCAAGATGGCGGTCATGGTGCTGGGCATGCTGCCCGTCATGATCATCTATCCCTTCGTGCAGCGTCACTTCGTGTCCGGCCTGATGCTGGGCGGCGTGAAGGAGTAAAACTGCGGCACGGCAATGAAACCGTTTCAATGGCGGAAGGGACAAATCCGCCTTAGAAAAAAAGGAGGTACCCGTATGAAGAAACTTGTTGCTCTGGTACTGGTTGCCATCATGGCGCTGTCGATCGTTCCGGTCGTCTCCGCTGATGAAGTGGTCACCCTGACCATCTGCTCCGCCGACAACACCTTCGGCCTGAGCACTGACCCCGACCTGCAGCAGGCTGTTGTGGACATGCTGGAGGAGAAGTGCGGCGTCCAGCTGGAAGCCATCATTCCCCCCATCGGCTCCTACAACGATAAGCTGGAGACCATGATGGCCGGCGGCGACGTGCCGGACATCTTCTCCATCTCCCAGGCCATGACCCGTCTGCCCAACTACGTGGCCCGTGAGCAGCCCCTGAAGCTGAACGACCTGATCGCCAGCTCTCCCGCTCTGTCTGCCATCGACGAGAGCTTCTACAACGCGCTGGAAATCGGCGGCAGCATCTATGCCATTCCCTACTACTATCCCCGCGTCAAGTGCATCTTCCTGCGCAAGGACATCATGCAGCAGTATGACATCCAGCTGAGCGAGACTCCCACCACCGAGGAGTTCATCACCGAGCTGAGCAAGCTGAAGGGCACCGGCGTCATTCCCTTCTCCTTCCCCAAGTGGATCGACAACTTCCAGTTCTTCCTGAATTCCTTCGGCGCCTATGCCGGCATCTACAAGAATACTGAAGGCAAGTTTGTGGACGGCATGCAGGAGCCCCAGATGGTGGACGCTCTGAACTACCTGCGCGAGCTGTACACCTCCGGCGTGATGGATCAGGAATTCATCACCACCGAGAACGCCACCATGCGTGAGTATGTCTACACCGGCAAGGCCGCCTGCGACATCGACTACGTGGCCAACTACTCCAACTATGTGTCCCAGTCCGAAGCTGCTGGCAAGTACAGCGACGTGCAGCCCATCTACATGCTGGTCGGTCCCGACGGCAAGGGCGGCGGCCTGAACGAGTCCATCCAGACTGCCTGGTGCATCTCCTCCGAGTGCAAGAATCCCGAGGCCGCTCTGCGCGTCATCGAGGCTCTGGTAACTGATCCCGCGACCCATGCTGCGTTCTACAACACCGGCGTGGAAGGCGTGCACTACACCATCGTGGACGGCGTGGCTGTGGCGACCGAGAAGGCCACCAACTCCGGCTATGCCATCAAGTACAACTACATCACCGACGCCTTCATCAGCGATTTCTCCGGTCTGCCCTATCAGCCCACCGAGGAAATGAAGGCCGCTCTGGAGCTGCAGCGCACCATCATCGACAAGGGCATGGAGCTGCGCGGCCCCAAGCAGATGATCCCCGCCGGCAAGTCCGACCTGTATGACGAGAACTCCGCTTCCATCACCAGCTACTGGAAGGAAGTCATCTCCCAGATCGTGCTGGGCTCCGTGACTGTTGAGGAAGGCCTGAACAACTACAAGAACTTCTGGAACAGCGTGGACGGCGACACCATCCTGGCCGAGCTGAATCAGTAATCACCGGTTAAACATCGGCTGCTGCATGGGTCTCCCATGCAGCAGCTTTTCGGTTATGATACAGGAGGATGAGGCATGAAGAAACAGCAGGGCATGCGGCTGAGAATGGGCAGGATGTACGTCTCCTTCCTGCTGGTGCTGCTGGCCTGTGCCCTTGCCCTGCACGGTGCGTATCTGCTGCAGAGCTACCACAGCATGGTGGAGCAGGCACGTACGGAGCGGGAATACCGCCTCTCGCAGCAGGTGTACCATACCGAGCGGTATGTGGCGGAGATCGAAGACTGCGCCAACACGCTGAACGTGTCCTCTCGCCTGCAGCAGGTGCTGATTGACCGGCAGAAGCCGGACTACCTGCTCTATGCCGACTGCCGTGATCTGCTGTCCGAGTACGAGCGCGCTCCTTACGGTCTGTACAGGATTGACCTGTACCTGAGCGGCAGCAGGAGCCTGATCACCTCCTCCGAGGGCGTGTTTTACAATCTGGAGGATGACGAATGCGCCGTGTATGATCAGCTCCTTGAAGAGAGCGGGAAGCACGATGGCTGGTGGACGCTGGATTATCAGCACCGGGAGCCGAAGCTGGTTTCCAAAACAAGAAATCAGCGCTACATTGCGTTGGTCAGGCAGGTTACCTCGCTGTATACCGGCAGAACCAAGGGTGTGCTGATTCTCTCCGTACCCTACGAGCAGTTTGAGTCAGTCAGCGCGGTGGCGGTGCAGGACGAATACCGGTGCATCAGCTTTCAGGGCGAGGTGCTGTGTGGATCGCGCATGGAGGATGAGCGCTGGACCAGGCTCACGGCGGAAACAGGCGCAGGCTTCGGGCTTGATTACTACTACCGCTTCGAATACAGCTCCATTTTCAGCGGGAGATTTATGCTGGTAATGGGTGCGATCATGCTTCTGTTCCTCATGGGCTTTGTGTGCATCGTCATCATCACCGAGCGTCGGGTGGCCAAGCCCATCGCCCGGCTGCTGCACGGGTTTGTGCGCATGGAGGAGGGCCGGTTCATCAAACGCATGGGCAACCATAAGGACGCCATTTTCGGCGAGCTGAACCGGGGCTTTGATCATATGGCGGAGCATCTGGAGAGCACGGTGACTGCGCTGGTGGATGAACGCACCCAGAGTCGGGAGCTGAAGCAGAGGCTTTTGCAGATGCAGATCAAGCCGCACTTCCTGTACAACATTTTCAACAATATGATCTGGCTGGTGGAGCAGAAGCAGTATGACAATCTGGAGCAGCTGGTTACGGCTACGGCGGGCTTCTACAAGACCGCGCTGAACGCAGGCTCCAGAGACATCATGCTCTTTGAGAATCAGCGGCAGCTGGAGTACTATGTACGGATCCAGAAGTTCCGTTTCGGGGACCGGTTTGATCTTCTGACGGAGCTGGCGGAGGAGACGGAAATGCTCAGCATCCCGAATCTTCTGCTGCAGCCGCTGGTGGAGAACGCCATCATCCACGGCTTCCAGAACCTGCAGCGTCGGGGCGAAATCCGACTGTCCACGGAGGTGGGCGATGGTCAGCTGATCATCCGCGTCCGGGACAACGGTACGGGTATCGCGCCGGAGACGCTGGAGGAAATCCGGGAGGCCATGACGAAGGATAACGGTGGAGCAAAGCGTTTCTTCGCGCTGGTAAACGTGTCCGGAAGGCTGCGCAATCGTTACGGCAGCAGGGGATATATCCGGATAGAAAGCGTCCCGGGCGAGGGGACGGAGGTTATCATCGGCGTGCCGATGGATGAATGCTGAGGCAGGAGGGGAATGCGTGTATCGTCTGATCATTGCGGATGACGAAGAGATCATCTGCCATGGAATCCGGGATGCTATCGACTGGCATAAATACGGCGTGGAGGTAGCGGCCTGCGTAGGCGACGGCCTTTCGCTGGTGAAGCAGGCTGTGGAAAAGCAGGCGGACGTAGCGCTGGTGGATATCCAGATGCCGGGGCTGGACGGCCTGACGGCCATTGGCAGGATCAGGCAGGAGCTTCCCGAATGCGAGTTTATCATCTTTACGGCATACGAAGACTTTGCTTACGCCAAGCAGGCGATTGATCTGGGCGTGATGGCCTACATTACCAAGCCTGTGCTCAAGGACGAGGTCATTGACAAGGTGATGCTGGCTGTCCGGCGGCTGGAGAAGCGCAAAGGGCAGAAGCAGCCTTTGGAGGCCGGGGATGCAACCTCGCCGGTGGTGCGCATCAAGCAGTACATCAGGGATCACATCGAGTCCCGGGTGACGCTGATGGAGGTGGCCGAGCATATGCAGATGAATCCGGCCTATCTCTCGCGTTATTTCAAGGAGAAGACGGGCGTGAACTTTGCGGACTACTGCAGAAAAATCCGCATGGAGCGCGCCAAGAAGCTGCTGCAGACCACCAGCCTGAAGGTATACGAGATTGCCAGCCGGCTGGGCTACCAGAACGCGCAGAATTTCGCCACCGCCTTCAGGGAGAGCGAGGGAATATCCCCCTTCGCCTATCGCAGCGGACGGCATGAAAACAGGGATCAGGGCAACGAATAACCGGTGCGGCGCGCCGGTTGCAGAAAGGCGGTTGGATTACCTTGAAGGAGCATGTGCTTTTCTCGGAGGATTTCCGGGGCTTTGCCATTGGTGATTTCCCCTTTGACAAGGATCATTCTGCCATGGGCGAGTATCAGTACGTGGTGGAAAACGGCGATCACGGCCCGTGGGTGGATCAGGTGTGCAATTATACATGGAACGGCACCGGCCCCACGTGGATCATCACCGAACAGGCGGGCAGGCATGCCATTGAGAGCATGCGCATTGAGAAGAACCGCCCGCACAGGATCTTCCCCACGCTGCAGACCGGCAGCAGGCACTGGCGGAACTATGCCGTATCGGCGACACTGCGGCGGCTGTCCCTCAGGGGCATGGCAGGCCTGTGTTTCTGCATGAATCACTCCATCGACACGCTGGTCTTCAGTCTGGAAAACCGCGACTGTGCACGGCTGGCTTATCGCCATAAGGAGGACGTGCAGGTGCTGGCGGAGGTTCCCTATGCCAGCGACAGCGATACGGATTACCGCCTCTGTGTGGACGTGGACGGCGTGCAGGTGCGCTGCATGATCAACGGTGAAACGGTGATTGAAGCCGCGGTGGAGCTGGCTGCCCGGGGCGGAAAGATCGCCCTGACGGCGGACTGCCCCACACGCTTCTCCGACGTGACCGTTGCCGTGGACGAGGTGGAAGTGAAGGCCGTAGCTCAGCGTCAGCAGGAGGAGCAGGCCCGCGAGGCGGCGGAAATGGCAAAACGTCCCGGCATGAAGCTGTGGAAGAAGATTGATCTTGGCAATTTCGGCACCAGCCGTCAGGTGCGCTTCGGCCATCTGCTGGGCGATGACAGCTGGCAGGTGGTGCTGGCGCAGATGCAGCGCCGCGTCAGCCGCGACGCGTACGGCTTCATCAGCTGTCTGACCGCTATCGATCTGGAGGGCAACGTGCTGTGGCAGCTGGGCGAGCCGTCGGAGCAGTCGGAATCGCTGGGCAAGGTGTCGGCAGATATGCCCCTGCAGGTCTACGATATCGACCATGACGGCGTGGACGAAGTCATTGTGGGCTGGGATTTTGAGATCCGCGTGCTGGACGGCCGCACCGGTCAGGTGAAGTACGCTGCAAAAACCCCTATCGCCGACGAGGATGACGAGGATCTGATCGGCGCTCCCTTCAACACCTATGCCTTCACAAGACTGAACCCGGACGGAATCCGCATCTGCAATTTCCGTGGTCTGGACAAGCCCTCGGATATCCTGATCAAGGATCGCTACTGCCGCGTCTGGGCGCTTGATGACAAGCTGAACCTGCTGTGGAAGTCCAAGAGCCCCACCAATACGGGCCACTGTCCCATGCCGGTGGACGTGGACGGCGACGGCAGGGACGAGGTGCTGGTGGGCTACCGCCTGCTGGACAGCGACGGCACGGAGCTGTGGCATTATCCCATCCTGAACGATCACACGGACGAGATTGTTCCCGGCTGCTGGATGCCCGGTGATCCGAACGGATATTTTGCCTGTGTTTCCGGCACAGAGGGCTTCTTTATCGGCGACTTTTATGGTAATATTGTAGCAAGAGACAAGGTAGGCCACGCGCAGCGCGTATCCGTGGCAAACTACTGTCCCGAACGTGAGGGACTTGAAATCGCCGTCACCAACTTCTGGGGGCATCAGGGCTGCATCTTCCTGTATGACGCCCACGGCAACCAGATCTGGGAGATGGAAAATGAGATGAACGGCAACATTATCGCCCCGGTGAACTGGGACGGCACCGGTCAGGAGCTGATCCTAACCAATGCGGAGCCCCGCCGCGGCGGACTGATGAACGGCGACGGCGTGCGGGCCGTGGCTTTCCCGGACGACGGACATCCCACGCTGTGTGTGGAGGTCATCGATCTGACCGGCGATGAGCGTGACGAGCTGGTGGTGTGGGATTATCACAGCATGTACATCTACACCCAGGACGACGGTGAGCGCGAGCAGCAGTATCATCCCATCAAGTTCCCTGTCTACAATGCGTCCAATTACCGCGGCGAATACGCCTATCCCGATGCATCCTATATGGCGTTCGCTGCGGATAAGGAGAAAATGAAAAAGGAGGGCCCCCACCAATGAGCACCGAAGGCCGCAAGGTTCGTTACGCACAGGTTGGTATCGGCGGACGCGCCAGAATGTACTACAAGGCTATCAGCACCGACTACAAGGACACCACTGAGCTGGTCGGCTTCTGCGACAACAGCCAGACCCGTATGAATTACGCCAACGGCGTGATCGAGAAGGAATTCGGCGGCAAGGCGATCCCCACCTATGACGCGACCGAATTCGAGAAGATGATCGACGAGACCAAGCCGGACATCATCATCGTGACCAGCGTGGACCGTACCCATGACGACTATATCATCCGCGCCATGGAAAAGGGCTGCGACGTGCTGACTGAGAAGCCCCTGACCATCGACAACCGCAAGGCCCAGCGGATCATCGACGCCCAGAAGCGTACCGGCCGCAAGATCCGCGTGTGCTTCAACTACCGCTATGCGCCCCATCACACCAAGCTGCGCGAGCTGATCGCCAACGACGTGATCGGCGAGGTGTACTCCATCCACTTCGAGTGGCTGCTCAACACTGTGCACGGCGCCGACTACTATCGCCGCTGGCACCGCAACAAGGCCAACTCCGGCGGTCTGCTGGTCCACAAGGCCACCCATCACTTCGACCTGGTGAACTTCTGGATTGACAGCCAGCCTGAGACCGTGTTTGCCTTCGGCGATACCAACTTCTACGGTCGTCACAATGCAGAGCGCCGCGGCGTGAAGGACTTCTACTATCGCTGCCATGGCAGCGAAGCGGCCAAGAACGACCACTTCGCTATTGATCTGGAGGGTAATCCCCAGCTCAAGGGCATGTATCTGGATGCGGAAGCCGACAGCGGCTACATCCGTGACCGCAGCGTGTTCGGCGACGATATCAGCATTGAGGATACCATGGCGGTGCTGGTGCGCTACAAGAACAACGTGATGATGTCCTACTCCCTGAACACCTATATGCCCTGGGAAGGCTTCAACGTGATGGTCAACGGCTCCAAGGGCCGTCTGGAGTACAAGGCTGTGGAGCGCGCCTACATCAACGCCGGCGGAGAGGGCAGCGGCGAGGGCGCTGTGACCGGCAGCGAGATCTGGGTGCATCCCATCCTCGGCAAGCCCTATAAGGTGGACGTGGAAGTCGGCGTGGGCGGCCACGGCGGCGGCGACAATGTGATGCTCCGCGACCTGTTCGATCCCAATGCCCCGGAAGATCCCTTCCACCGCGCAGCCGACCATGTGGACGGCATCAAGTCCATCCTGACCGGCGTGGCGGCCAACAAGTCCATTGCTTCCGGCATGCCCGTGCAGGTGGACGATCTGGTTCGCTTCTGATCTGTCTCAACAAATGGCAAGGCCCTCTGAAGCATGCTTCAGAGGGCCTTTTCATATGCGCTTAATCGTCGAAGAGCACCATCTTGCCGGGGTTGAGCACCAGCTTGGGATCAAAGGCAAGCTTGATGTTGCGGTACAGCTGATAGATCTGATCGCCGACGAAGGGCCGCAGGAACTCCAGTCGGCCGTTGCCGATGCCATGCTCGCCGGAGAGCTGGCCGCCCAGCTCCTTGGACTTGGCGTACAGCTGGATCAGGCTGGCGTGGGTGGCGGACTTCCACTCCTCGTCCGTCATGCCGGGCATGCGGAGGATCTCGGTGTGAATGTTGCCGTCGCCGGCGTGTCCGCAGGGTTCCACCTTCAGACCGTGGGACATGCCGATCTGCTTGGCGGCCTTCACAAACTCGGCAATCCGGGCGCGGGGCACTACCACGTCGCATTCTTCCTGGGCGATGGAGTAGGCCTTCATGCCCTCCAGGATGGCGGCGCGAACGGACCACACGGAGCCGATACGTTCGGGGGTGTCGGCCAGCATCACGTCCAGCGCGCCTGCGTTCAGGGCAGCTTCGGCGGCCGCATCGCAGCACTGGGTCAGCTCATCACGGGTGGAAGCGTCGTACATCACCAGCAGCACGGCGTTGCCTTCCTGTACCGGGAGGTACTTGTGCAGCGTGGTCTCCACAATATCCACCAGCTCGCGCTCGAGGAATTCCACCGCCGTGGGCACAAAGGGCAGCTGCAGCAGCGCGGGCACGCAGTCAATGCAGGTTTCCAGATCGTTGAAGGGGATCACCAGCGTGCAGGTACATTTGGGAGAGGGGATCAGCTTCAGGGTGACCTCGGTGCAGATGCACAGGATACCCTCGGAGCCGATGATCAGATCCTTGATATCAAAGCCGGTGGTGTTCTTCACCACGTTGGAGGAGAAGTTGACGATCTCGCCGTTGGGCAGCACGGCCTCAATGCAGCGCACATAGTCGCGGGTTACGCCGTAGCGCACAGCGCGCATGCCGCCTGCATTGGTGATGATGGAGCCGCCGATGGAAGCGGTTTTCTCGCCAGGATCCGGCGGATAGAACAGGCCTGCCTCGGCTGCCGCAGCGGCTACCTCAGTGATCAGCGCGCCGGGTTGGACGGTGACGGTCATGTTCTGCAGATCCACGGGGAAGATCTTGTTCATCTTCATCAGCGAAAGCATGATGCCGCCGTACTTGCAGTTGGCGCCGCCGGCCAGACCCGTGCCTGCGCCGCGGGCCACCACGGGGATATTCTGCTCGTTGGCGTATTTCATGATGGCGGAGACCTCTTCCTTGTTCAGGACCTCCACGTACAATTCCGGCGGGAACATGCCGTATTCGGGCATTTCATCATGATAATACTCGGTGGCGACTTCGCTGCCCACCCACACGCGGGAGGGGTCGGTGACGGAGCGGATGAAATCAAAATCAGCCTGATCCATTTTCTTATAGGGATACGGCATATCACTCGACCTCCTTTGCAGCCTTGATGCGGGCAATCAGCTCGGGAACCACCTGATACAGGTCGTCCACGATCTTATAGTGGGCGATGTTGAAAATCTGCGCATTGGGATCACTGTTGATGGCGACGATAGTCTGCGCCGTGTTCATGCTGGCGGTGAACTGTACCGCGCCGGACACGCCGCAGGTGATGATCAGCTTGGGTTTGACCGTACGGCCGGAAAGGCCGATCTGGTGGGCGCTGTCGCCGTAGCCTTCTTCCACCATGGGACGGGTGAAGCACAGCTGTCCGCCCAGCAGACTGGCCAGCTCGCGTACCATTTCCACGTCCTTCTGGGACTTCACGCCGCGTCCGGCCACCACCAGTACGTCCTCTTCCTCAATGGACTTGGTGCGGGTGATGGCGGCGCGCTCCAGCACGCGTACGCCGGACTGCACCATGTGGTCGGACGCGTTGCACATGGTGACCTTGCCGGTGGGATTCTCCACCTTCCTGGCCTTATCCATTACCTTGTAGCGCACCGTGGCAAACTGGGGACGGGACTGAGTGATGATGATCTGCGCCATGATGTTGCCGCCGAAGGCAGGGCGGATCTGCACCAGGTCGGTGTTGTCCTTCATTTGAAGCTCGGTGCAGTCGGCGGTCAGGCCGGTATGGAAGCGCACAGCCAGACGGGGCGCCAGAGAGCGTCCGCAGGCGGTGGCGCCTACCAGCACGCAGGAGGGGAAGGTGGCGGAGATGCAGTCCGCCACGGCGTCGGAGTAGCAGTCGGCCTTGAAGCCGTCAAAGCCTGGATGCTCGTATACAAAGACTTCCTTCACGCCGTAGGGCAGGAGCTTTCTGGCGTTTTCAGCCGTACCCTCGCCGCCGACGATCACGCAGTTGACGTCGTAACCCACCTTGGCGGCCAGCTTGTGGGCTTCGCCGATCAGCTCATATGCTACGGGATGGATATCGCCCTGTTCCTGCTCCACATACACGAGGATGTCACGCCACTTGCTCTTATCGCAGGAGCGGGCTACCTGCTCGAACCACAGGGCCTTGGTGTGGCAGTTCTTGACGCAGATGGAGCACATGCGGCACTTGTCGCTTACGACGATGCCGTCCTTGTCCATGCGCAGCGCGCCGAAGGGACAGCGCTCGATACACTTGCCGCAAAGATCACACTTGGATTTGTCAAATTTCAGCAGTTCCATACCGCACCTCCTCAAATGAACTTGGCTTCAGCCAGCATGGAAGCCAGCTGTGCAGCCTTCTGGGCGGGCGTACCCTCCAGGGTCACGGCGCTGCCGACGGCGGGCGGCGGGAAAATCCGTTCCACGGTGGTGGGGGAGCCGATCACGCCCAGACGGGTCATATCGGGATGGGGCAGATCTGCGGCGGACACGATCCGCACGGGCTTCTCCTCGGACGCCTTCTTGCGGCGGTAGGAGGGAAGACGAGGCACGCACACGTCCTTGTCCACAGTGATCAGGCAGGGATAGCTTATTTCGCTGATCTGGAACTCGCTGCCCAGATCCTGACGCACCTGAATCTTCTGTGCGTCAGCGTCGGTGATTTCATTCACCCATGCGGCATGGGGGATGTGCAGATGCTCCGCCATGGCGGGGCCGATCTGGGCTGTGTCGCCGTCGGTGGTCTGGCGGCCGCAGATGATCAGATCAGCGCCGCCCAGCAGCTGCACGCCCTGCACCAGCGTGTAGGAGGTAGCCAGCACGTCAGAGCCTGCAAACTTGCGGTCGGAAAGGATCACCGCGTCGTCTGCGCCCATCATATAGGCGTCGCGCACCATGGTTTCCGCCTGCTGGGGGCCCATGGTCAGTACGGTGACGGTGCCGCCCACTTTTTCGCGCAGACGCAGCGCGCATTCCAGCGCAAATAAATCAAAGGGGTTGGTGCGGGTAGCCGCGCCAACGCGCTTCAGATTGCCGCTGGTTTCATCGATCTCCACTTTGGAGGACAGGGGGACCTGTTTCATGCAAACGATGATTTTCATGCAATCAAACCTTTCGGATGTCTGGGGCACTGCCGGAGTCGTTTCCCGGAACAGTCATTTGCTCCATTTTACCACGAAACGACATCTTTTTCCACGGCGTAACAGGGGCTGGATAAAGCAGAACACACAAAAAACAACCCGGCGCTTAAGA